>NZ_BAAGSP010000001.1:0-214255 GCF_054782375.1 Yaniella soli | reverse complement strand
CACGTAATTCTTGAGGGTATTTATAATTGGCCATAGTCCAATCAGCTTATCCTTCCGGAATATCTGGCACACCCTCCATCAAACCAAGGACGATTCATTTGACGCGTTTATGGAACGCGTTGAATCCATGCACGGGTGAGAAACTTTTCCTCTGCTAGAGCTTCGGCACGTGCTAGTTCATCGTCTGTCACCTCGCGTGTTGTCGCACCATAGCGTTCGGTGAAGGTTCGAACCATGACATCCCAGATCTCGGCTCTGGCCATCCCCGTTTGTCTCCGGAGTGGGTCCACTCTGGATTGGGCTGAAGTAATGCCCTTGTCTGAGACTTTTTCTCGTCCGATACGCAGCACGTCAGTCATTTTCTGTGCGTCAATGTCATAGGACATGGTCACATGGTGCAACATCGAACCAGCGGCCAACCGCTTTTGTGCAGCACCGCCAATCTTGCCTTCCGGGGTCGAAATATCGTTCAACGGTTCATAGAACGCTTTGACTTGCATGCGATCGAGTGCCTCCATGAGCCAAGCGTCCAAAAACGGATATGAATCAGTAAAACTCATACCGTCGACTAAAGAGGTTGGTGTGTAGAGGGAATACGTGACTGCGTTATCTGCTTCCATGAACATAGCCCCGCCACCAGAAATGCGGCGTGCAACCTTGATACCGTGTTTTGCCACTGCATCGGCATCGACTTCGTTGCTATAACTTTGAAATGATCCGATGACCACTGAAGGGTCTTCAATCGGCCAACGCCATAAGCGCATAGCAGGCTGTGTACGACCAGCGGCCACATCTTCGGTGAGTATTTGATCCAAGGCCACCTGAGTGTAAATTGGGATCTGGGTTGGGAGGATAACCTCCCACTCGTGGTCTTCCCATCGCGTCGCAAATCCCGTCGCACGCCGTACAGCAGTCGCGATCGAATACGCGTCAAAACCAAACATGACTGTCGACTCGTCGACGGAAGCTTCTACAGCTTGCGTGATCGCGCCGTGTCCAGCATCATAATCTAGCCCGGTCAGTGCCCTGTTAATGTCATCGAGTGCTTCATCGGGTTCTAAGAAGAAATCGCCATTGATATTTGCTCGACTAATTTTTCCTTCTGTCACATCCAGGTCAGCGACCACGAGTTTCCCGCCGGGGACCTTAAACTCACCGTGTAATTGCTTGGCATCGAACGTATCTTGAGCAGTCATGTTCCCAGTTTACGTCTGCTAAACAGCTCGCTGTGCGTTTTTCTTCATACGAGTCAGCATCCACGTGAAGACGACGCCTCGGCATGTCATAGAGATCACGCAGCCGCTTCATCCACGGATCGTTCAGGCTACGCTAGGACTATGGGAGTTTCAGAACAGTCTGTTCCAACCGGCTTGCATAAAGTCGCGATCTATGGCGGCTGGGCTGCCACCTTTATACTGGCGGCTTGGATTGTCTTACCTCGGGTCATTATCGGGAACACCGTCCTCGTCGCTTGGGTTATGACGATCCTTTTGCCGTTGATTCTTATTGCAGTGGGATTAATCATTCTCGGGGTACCAGCGGCCAGAGGTCTCACACCGACAAAACGGTCTGTTGCCTGGCTGTGGATCGCCTTATTCAACGCGTTCATCGTAGGGCTCTTTTTGCCCGACGGGACCATCTTCTCCGCGGGCTCTCATGACCATGCGACGTCCTTGGTAGCGGTCCTGTTTGGCTCCGGTTGGGAAGGTGCAGGCTCTGCGATCGCGAATCCTGCAGCGATCATTATGAGCGTCTCCGGCATTATTGGAGCGGTGTTCTCCGTGCTCGATTCTCGCCAGGGCGGTCCGATCCGTACCGAGGACGAAGATCACTTTCAAGGACAGGGCTACTTCGGGATCTTAGGAGAAGACGAATATTACCAACGCTAAAAACAATCTCTTCGGTGCGCAGACTTCTCCACTCCGAAAGACCCGTCAATCCGCACTAGCCTTTGGGCCCCACGCTGGCGCACACCGCGTTGCGCTGCGTGCGGCGACCTCGATCGCTGTACCGCTGATCACTTTGTTCTTACTGGGTCGCATGGATTTGTCCATCTATGCGTCGTTCGGAGCGTTAGCCTCGCTGTACGGCCGTTTTCATTACTACGGTGACCGAATTCGTATGCAATTGGGTGCCGGCATCATATTCATTACTTCGATGTTGCTGGGGACCCTATTATCTGTGCTGGATACAGACATCACCGTGCGAATCATGGTGGTGGCACTGTTAGCCACGTTGGTGACCGGCGTGGTGAGTGGGTACAGGTGGCACCCAGGTGGGGCAACCTTCGCGGTATTTGCTGCAGGGGCCGTGGCAACTATGCCCGCTGAGTGGATCAATGTAGCCCAGGTACTTGTCGTGGCCAGCGCATCGGTGTTGTTCTCATTGCTGTTGACCGCTGTGCTTGGATTGCTTCGAACCCGAAGTTGGACGAAGGTCTTTCGGCCATTGCAACCGGCGGTGTTTCGTGCTGACTGGTCTGTCCCAGTAACCGTGGGAGTGGGAGCACTTTTAGCCGGACTCATCGGACAGACATTCGATGATGACCACTGGTACTGGGCCATGGTCGCGGCAAGCGTTGTGCTGGCGGGTGCAGCGATCGACTCACGGCTTATCCGCAGTCTGCAACGCTTTACGGGCACGTCGTTAGGCGTCCTGGTTGCGGCTGTACTGTTGTGGCTGGAGTTACCTACGTTGGCTATTATTGCAGCCGTAATACTGCTACAGGCCGCAGCTGAATTACTTATTGGGCGAAACTACGGCGTGGCAATGTTGGCAGTGACTCCCCTGGCACTGTTGACGGTCAGCCTTGCGAGCCCAACACCAGCCGAGATACTGGTGGTCGATAGGGTCTTTGAAACATTCATTGGTTCCCTGATCGGGACCATCGTGGCGTTGATTTCAGCAAGAACGCGTCGTGAACAAGAACAGCTGTAGTCCGTAGATCATCCCAACAAACAAACAGCGCCACACCAACAGGTGCGGCGCTGTTCTAAAGCTTAGATAGAAATACCCTTCAGGCTACTTCTTGCCACCGAAGCCTTTGAAACGAGCATTGAAACGCTCGACGCGGCCAGCGGTGTCCAAAATGCGCTGCTTACCGGTGTAGAACGGGTGCGAAGCAGCTGAAATTTCAACATCGATTACCGGGTAGGTGTTACCGTCATCCCACTCAGCAGTACGCTCAGAAGTCGCGGTGGTACGGGTCAGGACGCGTTCGCCTGATGCCAGGTCATTGAAGATTACGTAGTTGTAATCAGGGTGAATATCTTGTTGCATGTCTAGTTCCTTCGTTGGTGCCACTGGATTTTGCCAGCAGCACGAAGACAGAATGGTATATTTCGGTCTGGAGACCAAAGCTACATATTACATGTTTTTCGCCGAACTATCATCTCTTTGCTGCAGCGAGTCTACGCCAGGTTCTTACCCGTTGAGTAGTCGCAGCACCATGGTGAACAGCCCCGCCAGTCCAACAACAACGATGACCCCGCGTAGCAAGTTTGGCCTAATGCGACGTCCAATTCGGGCTCCTAGGGACCCACCGATGAGTGAGGACACCGCAATGAGCAATACCGCAGTCCAATCGATACGGTCGAAGGCAAACACCAGATAGCCGGCTGCAGCAATGAGATTCACGGCAAGTGATAACCACGTTTTGATGGCATTGGCGTGCACTAACGTACCCGATGTCAGGAACACGCCGAGAATGCCCATGAGCAGCACGCCTTGAGCGGCCACGAAGTAGCCGCCATAGATACCGGTCAGAAACACCAGAATGAACAGTGTGGGCGTTACAGGGCCGGTTGGGATTGGCGAGACCTCTGGATGGATCGGTTCATCGCCATCTGCCTCGCGACGTCTCCGGACCCACCCATTGAGTTTCGGTTGGAATACGACAAACAGGATTGCCGCCACGATCAAAATCGGTGCCACATAGTCAAATACCGTGGGCGGCAAGGACATCAGCAGCGTGGCACCAATCACGCCGCCGACAAGAGAGGCCCATGTGAGCCGCTTCGCTATAGAGCCGGCTTCGCGGAGCTCTCGTCGATATCCCCAGGTGCCTGAGAAACCGGCGGCAACTAAGCCAATGGCGTTGGACATTTGTGCGGTAACCGGTGGAAAACCGACTGATACAAGTACCGGAAACGTGACCAGCGTGCCTGATCCGACGACCGAGTTGATCGTCCCGGCCCAAAACCCTGCGAGCAGCACGAGCAGCGCCTGCCACCACTCCAAGCCCAAAAATTCCATGGGACTCCTTGAACGTGTTTAGGTGCGAGCAAATGCCGTAAAACGACCTTCGGCATTGCGAGACACGTTCAAGGGCAGACGGAACGCATCCGAGAGGGTCTCTTCGGTCAGCGCCGTCTCGATAGGTCCGGCAGAAACGACGTCACCGTCACGCAAGAGCATGGCGTGGGTAAAGTTGGGTGGCACTTCTTCAACATGGTGGGTCACCAAAATTTGCGTCGGCGAGAATGGGTCTGCTGCCAACTGCGACAACGAACGTACCAGTGTCTCACGTCCCGCGAGGTCGAGCCCTGCGCCTGGCTCGTCAAGAATCAGGAGTTCGGGGTCGGTCATCATCGCCCGGGCGATGAGACCGCGTTTGCGCTCACCCTCTGACAGGGTGCGGAAGCGGCGTTCAGCATAGTTGGCAAGCCCCCACCGTTTGAGGAGAAATTCGGCCCGCTGTAAATCCTCCGGTTCGTATGCTTCACGCCACCGACCGGTAACACCATAGGCGGCAGTCACCACCAAGTTGCGGATAGTTTCATTCCCCGGTACTTGCTCTGCCAGTAATGTGGAAGACAACCCAATAGATGGCCGTAAATCAAAAACATCCACAGCACCCAAGGTTTCGCCCAAGACCGCTGCATTACCGACTGTAGGATGAGAACGCGCTGCTGCAATATTCATCAGGGTGGATTTCCCTGCGCCGTTCGGGCCCATCACAATCCAACGCTGACCTTCTTCTACGATCCACGACACATCATTGAGTAACGTATTGGGGCCTCTGCGAAGGCTCACACGTGACATGTGTACGACAGAGTCTTCCATGGGTTCAAATTCGTGTGGTGAGACGATGGGGCGCTGTGCGATAGTTGCAGATTGGGTCAGATCGGGTGAACTCATACGATCCAGACTAGGCTAGATGCAGGACGATTTGGTGAAAGGAACCGGTATGCCGACAAATACAGCCAACATGAAGATCGGTGATCGTGTGGTGGTCTATAACAGCATGGGGTACGCACGGTTAGATGGTGTTCCTGCACATGCAGAAATCGTCGAAGGTGTGGGATTCACAGGTCATCGGTGGATCTCGGCGGCTCACCGCCTTAAAGACCTTCCGGAGCACTGGTTTTCGGCCATTATGTCGGCTCAACAGGTTGAAGTGTTTCAGCAACAGGTACCACTGGTCGTATTCGACGTCGATTCCACACTGATTCACGAAGAAGTCATCGAACTCTTAGCAGCGCATGCCGGGAAAGAACGTGAGGTAGCCGAGGTGACTGAACGTGCGATGCGTGGGGAATTAGATTTTGCCGACTCGTTGCATCACCGTGTTGCAACGTTAGAAGATCTTCCGGTCGAGGTACTTGACGAGGTAGCCTCCTCAGCGACCCTCCATGACGGTGCAAGAGAACTCGTCAGGGCCGTGCAAGCCGCTGGTGGTTATGTCTATGCCGTCTCAGGTGGTTTCACCCACGCATTGGAACCATTGGCCACACAACTTGGGCTCGACGGCTTCGCTGCCAATACACTCGAGATCGTTGAAGGAAAGTTAACCGGTCGAGTCACCGGCCAGGTTATTGATCGTGCTGCCAAGGCTGCTATGTTGCGCCGTTGGGCAACCGATCATGATATCCCGTTAGAAGCCACCGTTGCGGTGGGTGACGGTGCAAATGACTTAGACATGCTTGAACTTGCTGGCTATGGTGTTGGGTTTTGTCCGAAACCTATTGTTCGAGACCACGCAGATTGTATTGTTGAGGTTCCCACCCACGAAGTCCTTCGCGTGGTGCTTGGATTCTGACGACTGTTAAACGCTCAACGGCGCCGGCTAATATGTCCGGCGCCGTTGCAAGTGCGGTGATGGGCTAGTTCTTTTCGAGCTGTTCGAAGTAGTCTTTTGCCCCACCAACATATTCTGTGTGACCAACCTCGAGGTCGTCTCGACCCACGAGGGCAGCGATTTCTGTGGCGAATTCGTCTACTGTGTAGAGTTTGCCAGCTGCCTCACGACGTGATTCGATGGCGTCTGGATTCATTCGGTTGAGGAGTGTGGCTGTAATCGTGCCTTCGATCATGTCTGCGGTGACAACAACGAAACCGATCCCCTGCTCCGCTAGGTCGGGAATGCGTTCGCGTAGGGCCACCTCACCGGCGCGTTTGGACTTTGCGACTGGCTCGTACTCGGGCATGGTTGGAACATCATCTATGAAGTGCGCTTGGTGGCTGGTTACATACACAATTTGGGCGCCCCGTGGCATCACGGCTGCTGCCTCGTCCAGCATGGCGACCTGGGCGTCTCGGTTCAAGCGAAGCGCGTAGTCTTCGCCGAGGTCTGACTCCATGCCGCCTGAGGCATTGAGGACGAGCACATTGAGACCACCGAAGGATTCCTTCGCGGCGTCGATCATTGCCGTGCGACCTTCTTCGGTCGTGATGTCTCCACCAACAGCTACAGCCTGGCCGCCGGCTGCTTCGATCTGTTGGACGACTTTCTTGGCGCGGGGTGCTTTCTGACGATAATTAATGACGACGCCGGCACCACGTCCAGCTAATAACTGCGCGGTCGCGGCGCCGACACCGCGCGATGAACCGGTCACGATCACACCGGTCTGTGCTAAGTCTTGAGTCTGTGTCATGTGTTTAGTGTCCCATCCCTAGGCCGCCATCCACCGGGATGACTGCTCCTGAAATATAGCTAGCTTCATCCGATGCGAGCCAACGAACCACGTTGGCTACTTCGTCTGGATCCGCAAAGCGCCCGGCTGGAATAGCTTGCTTATATTGCTTCTGCAGATCCTCGTCCAACGCTTGTGTCATTTCCGTATTGATGTAGCCGGGAGCGACCACATTTGCGGTGATGTTGCGAGAGCCCAGCTCTCGTGTCAGAGAACGGGCCATGCCCACGAGACCGGCTTTTGATGCCGCGTAGTTGATCTGGCCAGGAGAACCGTACAGGCCAACGACGGACGAAATGAAGATGACCCGGCCCTTCTTGAGCCGAATCATCCCGCGAGTCGCGCGTTTCAGCGCGCGGAACGAACCCGTCAAGTTGGTGTCCAGCACCTGCTCGAAGTCTTCTTCGGACATCCGCATCAGCAATTGGTCGTTATTCATGCCAGCGTTGTTCACTAACACTTCGACAGGACCGTGGACTTGCTCGATCTGTTCGAACGCCTGGTCGATCGATTCCATATTTGTCACATCAGCTTTGACAGTGAGCGCCCCCTCGGGCCCGTCACCAGAACGTGACGTGACGGCCACTTGATCGCCTTCAGCAAGAAAGGCTTGAGCGATTGCTAAGCCTATCCCCCGGTTCCCTCCGGTCACCAATACACTTCGGCCTTGCGCCACATTTACTCCTCTAGATTGATCACGATGTTTTGCCCCTACTCTAGGCGGGAAAATGAGACAATGGAGACTGCAACCCCTAAATGCAACGAAAAAATTCGTGCCTGAAAACTAAGCGGCGTGAAAGGAGACGGTTTGACGGATCAATCGAAAACCTCCTCCCCGCACCACCGGCGAAGTCATCGTGGGTCTACCCGTCAGTTCAAAAAACACGATGATCAAGTGTATTTGATCACGGGCGCATCTGAATCCGTTGTAGCCGATGCGAAACGCAAGAACGGTTTCTACGCCATCACCATCGGAGTGCGGATTGCCTCGTTGTTCGTCGTACTCATAACCGATGGATGGTTGCAGATCGCCGTATTCGTTACCGGAATGATCGCCCCGTGGATCGGTGTGCAAATCGCCAATAATATTCGACAAGTGGATGGACGTTCTATTGAGCCGATTCCTCCACAGCAAGCCGCACTAGAGGCAGCCTCGCAAGACGCGGAGCCATCTGACGACGATACCGTCATTGTTGGCGATGTGGTGCATGACGATACCGACATCGGAACCTCGCCTTCCGCGGAATCGGATGCCCGAGCGGCCGATGTGGGCGAAAATGAGAAGGATAATGATGACACACGGTCCTGATCTTCTCGGTAACCTTATGCTAACCGGTTCTGCCACGGTCGAACCGCAGGCAACCGAACTGCAATGTTCGCGCAAGTCCTGCACCGAAGGCGCCGTGTGGCAGTTACTGTGGAATAATCCCAAAATTCACGACACAGAACGTCGTAAAATATGGTTAGCCTGCGACGAGCACCGTGAATTCTTGGCAGACTTTTTATCCTCACGAGCATTTCTCAAAGAGATCCAACCGTTATCAAGGTGACATAGTTTCCATGACAAATGAACACAACCCAGGCGCAGTGACAAAACCGAAGTTGAATTTCCGGTTTCTGTTGTCTGGTCCTTGGATCGGTGGATTTGTTTTTTGCATTATCTTTGCCATAGCCACCGTGTTCTTGGGCGAATGGCAAATGGATCGCCGCATGGACAAAGTCGACGAGATCAATACAATCGTCGCCAACTATGATGCCGAACCCATCTCGTATGCAGAGGGCGGTCACTTCTTTGATGACATGACCGAGCAACAGAAATGGACACCGGTGTCCGTTCAGGGTGAGTATCTCGAAGAAGACACGTTGGTTGCTCGAAACCGACCGCGCGCTGGACGACCTGGTTTCGAGGTTCTCGTCCCATTTGTGACGGATACAGGTGATCGGGTGATCGTAAACCGTGGTTGGTTGCCGCTCGGTGCGGATGCCTCGGCTCCGGAAAACGTTCCGGCACCTCCACAGGGCCAAACTCAGATCACCGTTCGGGCGATGCCCGGCGAAGAATCGCTTGATCGAGGTGCTCCTGATGGGCAGGTCGCCTCAATTAATCTGCCGATGATAAATGACCAGCTGGACTACGAGATCGCAGACGAGGCGTATGGGTTGATGGCTTCAGAAACCCCAGCTCCAGCTGAATCTCCGCAACAGATGCCTGAACCACAACGCGATGAAGGTCCGCACTTATCGTATTCAATGCAGTGGTTCACGTTCGGGCTTATGGGGTTTGTCGTGTGGGGCTGGTTGGCGTATCAGAAAGCCGTCCGCAATCGTGAAGACGAGATCTACGGCGAACGAGAAGAAGATGGCTTCATCTCGGCGCATCGCGTTGAGCGAGCCAAACCCGTCAAACGGCGTAAAGGCCGCATGACGGATGAGGAAATCGAAGACTCGATGCTCAACAGCTGACCGCTGTTGAATAGACGATGACTCTCGCCAGCTTTTAGGCGAGCTCTACTAGCTCCAGATAGTCGTCAGACCAGATATCTTCATCGGCATCAGGAAGAATGAGGACACGGTCTGGATCAAGTGCTTGAACCGCACCAGCATCGTGAGTCACCAAAATGATTGCTCCCACGTAACTACGAATGGCCGAGAGAATCTCTTCGCGGGACGCCGGATCCAAGTTGTTGGTCGGCTCATCCAAGAGGAGTACGTTGGCACCGGAGACTACCAGGGTTGCTAATGCGAGGCGGGTCTTTTCCCCTCCGGACAGCACACCTGCTGATTTATAGACGTCATCGCCAGAAAACAGGAACGAACCCAAGACGGTGCGTGCCGTTGTGTCATCGAGATTGGGTGCGGCAGACATCATGTTGTCCAGGACCGACTGGTTAATATCTAAGGTCTCGTGTTCTTGAGCATAGTAGCCAAGCTTGAGGCCATAGCCTGGTTCGACCTGACCAGAATCGGGTTCGTCTTGGCCAGCTAATAAACGCAGGAGCGTCGTTTTTCCGGCACCGTTGAAACCAAGAATCACAACGCGTGATCCTTGGTCGATGGCGAGGTCGACACCGGTAAATACTTCCGTTGAACCATACGATTTCGTGAGCCCGGATGCGGTAAGTGGCACCTTGCCACACGGTGCCGGCGTTGGGAAACGGAGGTTTGCGACCTTTTCTTCAACGCGGGCTTCGGACAGACCGGCCAGCATGCGGTCGGCCCGTTTGGCCATGTTCTGAGCAGCTACGGCTTTGGTTGCCTTAGCACGCATTTTGTCGGCTTGCGCATGAAGTGCCGCAGCCTTCTTTTCAGCAGACGCCCGTTCGCGGCGACGTCGGCGTTCATCAACCTCTCGCTGCTTCAGGTAGGCACGGTATCCCATCGAATATATATCGATGACCTGTCGTGTGGCATCAAGGAAAAAGACTATGTTGACGACCTCATCAATGAGATCAAGGTCGTGAGAGATGATCAGCAACCCACCTTCGTAGGTCTTGAGATAGTCTCGTAGCCATATGACGGAATCCGCATCCAAGTGGTTGGTCGGTTCGTCCAGGATCATGGTGTCTGGTTTTTCAAACAAAATCCGTGCCAGCTCAACGCGTCGACGCTGACCGCCGGATAAGGTGTCGAGCGAACGGTCCATGATGCTCGTTTCAAGACCTAGGTTTGATGCAATCGAGGCCGCTTCGGCTTGTGCCGCATAACCACCTGCTGCGATGAACTCTGCTTCTGCCGCTGGGTAGCGTCGCATGCCACGTTCCATGAGCTTTGTGTCCGTGGAGCTCATTTCTTCTTCGGCGCGTTGCATACGACGTGACAGTTCTGAAAGATTCCGCGCCGATAGGATACGATCTTGGACCGACTGTGTGAGGTCGCCGGTGCGCGGATCCTGAGGCAGATAACCAACGGTTCCAGAACGCATCACGGTACCAGTCGCTGGGATGAATTCATCCATGAGCACTTTGGTCAATGTGGTTTTGCCGGCACCATTGCGTCCCACGAGGCCAATGCGGTCGCCGGGGTTGATGTGAAACGTGACGTCGGACAAGAGCGTCCGGGAGCCGACCACAACAGACAGCTGTTGTGCTGAAATCATGTATGTACTACCTCAAAGAATATGGTTTAGAAGTTGGGCAACCTCAGTTTAGGCAAGCCCGGCGATTTTGACGATTCTGTTCACTCACCGATGCCGTATGTAGTTTTCATACCGGCTTGAATGAGCGCTGCGAGTTCTTGGTGTGGTGTCACGCCGCGTTGTTGAGCGCGTGTCACGATCTCATCGGCCAGCGATCGATCCAGGGATGTATGCACGGTGACCATTGCCGTTGAACCGGTTGATGTCGTGTCGGCGCGTCTATCTGGTTGAAGAGAAGGTTCGGAGTCATCAATTCGCTCGGCGAGGCCTTCTGCGTTGTTGTCCAGTGTGAGCCCCGGACCGGTTTTTACTGGCTTGCCGGCTTGGAACGCCTTGGCCGCCGCATTGGCTCGGGAGTCAGCAGCTTCATTCAGTGGATGACCGTCGTGCCCTTTGACCCACTGATACGTTATTTTGCGCCCGGCTGCTTTGGCTGCACTCATCAGTTCATCGAGTTGAATCATCAGGTCTTGGTTGTTCACCGGTTTACCGTCGGCTTTTTTCCAGCCCTTCTTCTTCCAACCGGGCAGCCATTTGGTAATGGAGTTGATGGCGTATTGGGAGTCGGCCAGAATGCTGAGGTCGTGGTCTGTGTCTGCGGTAGCTTCCAAGAGCTTGATGATCGCCGAGAGCTCGCCTCGATTATTGGTCGAATTCTCCCATCCACCTGCTTGCCAATTGGAGTCGTCGATGTACCAGGCCCAGCCTGCTGGTCCTGGGTTGCCGAGTGCCGAGCCATCTACGCCAACTGTCAGCATGAGTATCCCTTCAAGGTGTCGTGGTGGGCCGTATCTAGTGTAGGTGGTTAAACGACCAACCGGTCGCAAACCACCAGGTGGTTTGCGACCGGTTGGTAAAAACCGTTTGGTTTATATGTTGAAGCCGAGTGCGCGCATTTGTTCGCGGCCGTCTTCGGTAATCCGTTCCGGACCCCATGGTGGCATCCATACCCAGTTGAGGCGCCATTCATCGACCATGGTCTCAATTGCACGGCCAACCTGGTCCTCGATCACATCGGTGAGCGGGCAGGCGGCAGTGGTCAGTGTCATGTCCACGATGAGTGCGCCGTCGTCGGCGTAGTTCAGACCATAGAGCAAGCCCAGGTCGACGATGTTGACACCGAGTTCGGGGTCAATGACGTCTTTGAGGGCTTCCTCAACGTCTTCCAATGGTGTTTCTGCAACAGTATCGGTCATGGTACCTCCTGATCCGTGTGCTGTGCACAATATCAGAAATGACTTAGGCGGGTGCTTGAGTCGTTTCGTAGTTGACGTAGCCTTCGTCTTCTAGGCGGTCGGCAAGTTCTTCGCCCCCGGAGTCAACGATCTTTCCGTCGACGAAGACGTGGACGTAGTCCGGCTTGATGTAGCGCAGGATACGGGTGTAGTGGGTAATGAGTAGGCTACCCATGTTGTTATTTTCCTGTGCACGGTTGACGCCAGCAGAGACAATGCGAAGTGCATCGATGTCCAGGCCGGAGTCTGTTTCGTCGAGAATGGCGAATTTTGGTTTGAAGAGTTCGAGCTGCAGGATTTCAGCGCGCTTCTTCTCACCGCCGGAGAATCCTTCGTTCACGTTGCGGGTGGCGAAGGTTGAGTCCATTTCCAGCCAGTCCATGGCACCACGTACGTCTTTGGTCCAGGTACGGATCGATGGGGCTTCGCCGTCGAGCGCTGTTTTGGCCGTGCGCAGGAAGTTTGTCATTGAGACACCGGGTACTTCGACCGGGTACTGCATAGCAAGGAAAAGGCCGGCCTGTGCACGCTCGTTGACTTCCATTTCCAGCACGTCTTCGCCGTCCAACAGGATTTCACCGCTGGTCACGGTGTACGAAGGGTGGCCTGCAATGGCTTGGGCCATGGTGGATTTACCGGAACCGTTCGGGCCCATGATGGCGTGGGTTTCACCAGAATTGATGGTCAGGCTGACGCCTTTGAGGATCTCTTTTTCGCCCTGCTCAGTCTCGATGCTGACGTGCAGGTCTTTGATCTCAAGTGTTGACATTGTTGTCTAAGTCTCCTTGTTGCCCGCGGATCACGGGTCTTTCGTAATGGCTACAGGTGGGGTTTCTAGAACTCGAGTCCGGCGATTTCGTCTTCCATGACATCGGTCACGGATTGTTCGACGTCCTCGATGCCAATCCGCTGAATGACTTCGTTGAGGAAACCGCGGACGATGAGCTTGCGAGCAAGCGGCTCTGGGATCCCCCGAGCCATAAGGTAGAACAGCTGTGACTCGTCGAATCGGCCGACAGAGGAAGCGTGGCCTCCGGAGTCGATGATGCCGGTTTCAATTTCCAAGTTTGGAATCGAGTCTGCCTGGGCCCCTTCGCTCAGTAGCAGGTTTTCGTTCTTTTCGAAGGAATCGGTTCCCTGAGTATTGCTACGAATCAGTACGTCACCGACCCACACTGTGCGGGCACCCTGTCCCTGGAGTGCTCCCTTGTAGAGCGCATCGGAGGTGCAGTTATCGGTCGAGTGATCAATGAAGATGCGGTGCTCCAAATGCTGTCCTGCATCCGCAAAGTACAAACCATACATGTTCGTAGTGGCTCCGTCTCCTGCAAAGCGAGTGATTGGAGTCAAACGAACCAGTGAACCGCCATAGGTGATGACCACGTGTTTGAACGTGGAGTCTTTACCCAGGGAGGCCTGCTGTGAGCCAACATGGACGGCATCGTCATCCCATGCCTGGATGGAAGTGACGTTGGCATTTGCACCCTGGCCTACAGCGAATTCCATGTTCTGGTTCACGACTGCATTACCAGTTTGGTTAATTACCAAGTTGACTTTGGAATTTGCGCCAATAGCGACGTGGATGTGCTGTGCCGCGGGTTCGGTGGAGTTGCCTTCAACCGAAATGGTGATGGGTTCTTCGAGCTCCACGTTGTCTGCAATAGTCACAACGGTAGCCTCTTTGAATGAGGCCCATGCGGCAGCAGAAGTGCGATCATCCGGCACCATGAACGACCCGAGACGCTTGTCATCGCGTGCAACGGTCTCAAGTGAGACGCCTTCATGTTCTGTTACATTGACCGTTGGTGCTGGACCAGTCAGTAAATTGTCGTCACCTTCTGGAAGGTGTAAACCTGCAAGACGGTGCAGTGGCGTGAAGCGCCAATCTTCTTCTTCACCGGTGAGTACCGGGAAATCGGCAAGATCAAAGCTCGTCTTGCGATCGGCGCGCGACGTGCCGAACTTCTGCTCTTCTGCTTCGGCTGTCTGCTCGTCGGCCTGTTTGACGACGAGGTTTTCGCCCTCTTCACCCATGCCTGGGATCAGGAGGTCGGGACCGTCTTCAAGTGTAGTTGCGTCAGTGTTGGCCACGCTTAGCCCACCGATCCTTCCATTTGCAGTTCAATCAGTTTGTTCAATTCCATTGCGTATTCCATTGGCAGGTGACGCGAAATCGGCTCGACGAAGCCACGGACGATCATTGCCATCGCTTCCTCTTCCGAGAGACCACGGCTCATGAGGTAAAAGAGCTGCATCTCGGAAACCTTGGAGACGGTTGCTTCGTGCCCCAGGGTCACATCGTCTTCACGAATGTCGATGTAAGGATAGGTATCGGTACGCGAAATAGTATCGACCAATAGCGCGTCACACTCGGTGTTGTTGGTCGAGTTCTTGGCGCCCTCGGTGATCTGTACCAGTCCACGGTAAGCAGAGCGTCCGCCACCACGGGCTACGGATTTCGAAATGATGTTTGACTTGGTGTTTGGAGCCAAGTGCACCATCTTGGAACCGGTATCCTGGTACTGACCAGCACCTGCAAACGCCATGGTGAGGGTCTCACCCTGCGCGTGCTCACCGGTCAGGTAGACGGCCGGGTACTTCATAGTGACTTTCGAACCGATGTTGCCATCAACCCATTCCATGGTGCCGCCTTCTTCGACAACAGCACGCTTGGTGACCAGGTTGTAGACGTTGGTGGACCAGTTCTGGATGGTGGTGTAGCGAACTCGAGCGTCCTTTTTGACGATGATCTCGACTACAGCGGAGTGCAGGGAGTCGGTCTGGTAGATCGGTGCTGTACAGCCCTCTACGTAGTGCACGTAAGAGCCTTCGTCAGCGATGATCAGGGTGCGCTCGAACTGTCCCATGTTCTCGGTGTTAATCCGGAAGTATGCCTGCAGCGGGATCTCTACATGGACGCCTTTTGGCACATAGACGTAGGAGCCACCGGACCAGACGGCGGTGTTGAGAGCTGAGAATTTGTTGTCGCCGACAGGAATAACCGAACCGAAGTATTCACGGAACATCTCTTCGTGTTCTTTCAGCCCGGTGTCGGTATCGACAAACACGACACCCTGACGTTCGAGTTCGTCATTGATCTGGTGGTAGACAACCTCAGACTCGTACTGGGCCGCAACACCAGCAACCAGGCGCTCACGCTCGGCTTCAGGGATACCCAAACGCTCGTAGGTTTCCAGAATATCTTCTGGTAGATCTTCCCAGCTGGTGGCTTGACGTTCGGTTGAACGAACGAAGTATTTGATCCGGTCGAAGTCGATACCGGATAGATCAGCACCCCAGGTTGGCATTGGTTTGCGACCGAAGTAGCGCAGGCCCTTCAGACGCATCTTGAGCATCCACTCCGGTTCATCCTTGAGGGACGAGATGTTACGTACAACATCTTCGTTGATACCGCGTTGCGCGTTCTCACCGGCGTCGTTCTTGTCATGCCAGCCGAATTCGTATGCTCCCATGCCCTCGAGTTCTGGGTTTGCATCCAGAACATCTTGGATCACACCGGGATCGGCGGTTTCTTGACTGATTTGATCCGTCATTATCAACCTCTTTAAAACGGGTCGTGGTTTGTGATCATCGCGAAGGCCTCGTCGAGGCCCTCTATGATTTTGATTTATCTAAACTCGTCGGCTTATGCCTTTGTGCCGCCTGCGGCGATCAGCGACGCGTGTGCTGCCCGTCCTAATGGTACGTGCGTGTTGCAGACGTGGCCACCGGTAGGCATCGTTGACAGTCTTCGTACATCGACTTCTAGTAAACGCGCAAACAGGTCAGTTTCTTCCTCACAAAATTGGGGAAATTCTGCGGCAAGTTCTTGAATTGGGCAGTGACCCTGGCATATTTGTGCAGCCCGCAGAGTGGTGACTTTTGCAGCACGGCCGGCACGACGTGTCGTCGCGGCGAATCCAAGATCTGCTAAAACTTTGGTTAACGTCTGGATGCGTTCATTCAGGGTTGCCTCTTCACGAACTTGCTCTTTGAAGCGAGTTTCAATCGTACTAAAGTACGTGCGAGCGAAACCCCGCAGTGCTTCATCTCCCCCGAACTCAAGCAGTGTAGACATGGCTTCGGAAGCAACATCGAGATAGTCATCCCCGAGCTCGACTTGACCCTGTTGTGTGACAACGTACCTGCGCGACGGCCTGCCCGCGCCACGTTGTGATCCGGATACAACTTTGACTTCGACTAAGCTTTCATCTTCTAAAGCGTCAAGGTGACGTCGCACAGCTGCGGCTGTTAGATTAAGTTTTTTGCCGATGGTTGCGGCACTGACCGGACCTTGAGACACAACGACGTGCATGACTCTCTGCCGTGTCGTTTGCGGGGACCCCGAAGCAGAGGTTGACTTGTCGGATGGTGCATCAGCGAAATTAGTAACCATGGTATGTCCTAATTATAGACGAGTTCGTCGATTTGGCCAGCCAAAGGCCTATGTTCCTACTCACTGAACCCCCAGTTTTGCTGAAGGCCAACATTGCGTACTCGCGAACATGAACTTCAGACTTTAGATCTGTGGCTAGACTATAGCCCGTGTCTATGCCCAATTTTGCCCGAGCCTTTTGAGTTGTAGTTCATGCTGTCATTATTGAATGTTCATCGCGATGTCGCGGCGCGTCATGGTCGGTTTCATATCCTGAAAGGCATCAGTTTTGATGCGGAGCCCGGTGAAGTCACCGCGTTGTTAGGTCCCAATGGGGCCGGGAAAACGACGACGCTGTCTATCGCACAGGGCATTGATAAAGCCACGTCGGGTACGGTTCAGCTGTTAGGGGTTGACCCCTACCGAGCAGGTGCCGACCTTCGCAGTCAGGTCGGCGTCATGCTTCAAGGGGGCGGTTTGCCGATGGCGGTGACCGGTCAGCGTTTGTTACTCCACCTTCAGCGGCTCTACGAACAACCAGCCGATGTTGAGGACCTCATGGAGCGTTTACAAATACACGACTTTAAAGACCGGCAAATACGACGATTATCTGGCGGGCAACGTCAACGTCTGGGGCTGGCAGCTGCACTGGTGGGCCGACCGAGGGTTGTATTTCTTGATGAGCCCTCAGCTGGATTGGATCCGATATCGCGTTCCATCGTGTTTGACCTCATCGAGGAACTCAAGGCCGCCGGAGTATGCATCATCTTGACCACTCACCTACTAGAGGACGCCCAGCGGTTGGCCGATCAGGTGGTCTTGATACGAGATGGTCGCGTCGAAAACTCTGGGACAGTGGAGCAACTTACCGCAACTGACTTTCGGCCACCGTTTGTCTTCAAACTCTCTGCGCCACTGACCGATCGCCAGCGGGCCGATTTCCCGCAGCATTTGACGCTCGTTGACGAGATGGGGGCTTCGCGTCCCAATACGTGGCGTGTCAGCGGAATTGAAACCCCGGCGGATTTGCATGCATTAACGTCTTGGTGGGTGCAACACGATCTGATGCCCTGCGATTTCGGCATGTCCGGTAAGTCTTTGGAAGACGTGTTTTGGGAGTTGACTGCACATGACGAAGCTTAACCTGACCCCGGTCGAAAAACCGCACTCTTCGTCGCTGTTCTCTAAAGTGATGGCGCAGGGCCGCTACGAAACACGCATCACCATGACGAATGGTGAACAGCTTTTGGTCTCGATCATTCTTCCCTTGCTGGTGTTAGGCGGATTGCACTTCACCGGAATTTTTGACGAGGCGGGCGGGCCAGCAACCATTGATTTCGCGACCCCGGGTGTTTTGGCTCTCGCGGTGTTGTCTTCAGGACTCACTGGACAAGGTATCGCAACAGGTTTTGACCGGCGTTACGGTGTCCTGCAATATCTGGCTACCACTCCCCTGGGCCCATTCGGGCTTCTGCTGGGCAAGGTGCTTGCTGTGCTGATGGTACAAGTCACCCAAATAGTGGTCATCGGGGGCGCGGCACTGTTGATGGGCTGGTCTCCCGCGGTATCTGGTTTGGGTATTGCAATCGTGTTCATCGTGCTGGGTGCGTTGACGTTCACCGGACTCGGGTTACTCATCGCCGGGACCGTTCGACCCGAAGCAACCTTGGCGCTGACGAACTTACTGTGGGTCATGCTCGGCGCCGTGGGTGGTGTGGTATTCCCCCTAGCAAATTTCACGGGCAGCTTCCTTCTCGACTACTTACCCTCCTCAGCACTCGGAAACGGACTGAGAACCGCGCTAATATCAGGAACTTTCGACGGCGGAGCCGTTGTCATCTTGGTGCTTTGGGCAGTGATCTTCAGCTTGGGCACTATACGCTGGTTTAAGTGGCGATAACAGCATCGCCATTTCAAGAGATGCCGGACGGCATCTGGAACGAATAAGAGGAATCTTCTCATGACAACTTCAGGCGACCAGACAACTCGTCGGTGGTCGGATGTTCTAATGCCGCGTACCTTCACCTTATGGACGATGGTGCTCGGCATAGCCTCGGTGATATCTCAGGTCGGCATCATTGTGACCGGCGGGGCCGTGCGACTGACCGCATCTGGGTTGGGCTGTTCTGAATGGCCACGGTGTACACCAGAATCGTATGTCGCCACTCCAGAAATGGGAATCAACGGTGCCATCGAGTTTGGGAACCGCCTGTTGACCTTCGTACTTGCGGCAATTGCGGTACTCACCATACTTGCCCTGTGGCGGGTGCGAAAGACACATCGCAATCTCGTTATCATGTCCATTGTGCTGCTGTTCGGCATCCCGGGACAAGCTGTCATTGGTGGCATCACCGTCTGGACGGATCTGAACCCATGGATCGTGATGCTGCACTTCCTGCTGTCAGCTGGCATGGTGTCGATTGCTGCTCTGTTAGCCCACCGGATTGGTGCTGAACGTCGAGCTCGGATCACCAGAACGCCCGCGGTGAAACTTCAGGACGGTGCATCGACGAAGCTTACGAGCATTTCGGCCGTGGTCGTGTACATTGCCGGCTGGTTCACGTTGATCTTCGGGACAATCGTCACCGGTTCTGGACCTCACGGTGGAGACCCGAGTGCACCGCGCCACGACTTTGACCCGTTAATTGTGACCCGTTTTCACACGGCTCCTGTGTATCTCATGACGTTGATGGCACTGATATTGCTCGTCGTAATGTACCGCATCAACACCTCACAGCGTCAACGTCGCGCGGTATGGGGTTTCACCGCGGTCTTGGTGTTCCAAGCACTGGTCGGCTTCTATCAGCACTTTAACGGCTTGCCCATCGCAGTCGTCCTGCTGCATATGCTCGGAACCGGGCTAGTTGCGTGGATGATGACCATCGTCTTAGATGTGTTCAACTCCAAATATGCCACTCGACCAACCGAAACCGAGCTTCCAACCGGCGATGCAGCACCGGAGCAACTCACGAACGCTTAACCCGCAGAGTTGGTAACTGACCCAAGTCTCTCGTTGTGAGATGAAAGTGCTCCGCCCGCTCGAACATGGTTCGAGCGGGCGGAGCACTTTTGTTGATATGTTGTGAAGCTTGCGGAGCCTAGGAACCTAATCCGTCATTGGTCTCAGCGTCCTCGTCATCAGTGGCGGTCTCGCCTGAGTCGGCAGATTCAAGCTCCTCGTACCACAAATCAGTAATACGGCCGGTATCATCGATTTGAATGTGCAGATCAATCGGTCCCGCTGTCAGATCCGGGGTGAGCCGAGTGATGCCGTAATTTTCCTCGGGTTCCTCATAGTTGGAAGGGACATAAGGAAGTGAGGGCCGAAGCTCCGAATTGAGGGTGCCCACGAGTGAATCAACGGGAATCTCGTCACTCATCTCGGGAGCAACTTTCGGATACCAATCTTGTTTATTCATGGATCGGGTCGCGTTGATTTCGTCGACCACCCATTGCGATGTACGAGCTGCTTCCGTATCAGGGAAGTTCACTTCAGCAACGTGGGTCGGTGCCGAACCGCGATCCGGTAAATCATCGGCAGTTTCGGGGTCAGCCACGCAGCCTGTGAAGGCAAGAGCGGTTGCGGCGACTGCGGTCAGGACTGTGGTGCGTAGTTGTGGTCGTTGCATAGTTATGGTGCGGTCACCATATCACCCATGAGCGGGGAACCGACAAAAGGATCCACGGCTAGCGCGACAAAGATCAGGGTAAGGTAGGTAATGGAGAGATGGAATACTCGCATCGCTTTTTTGTCAGAAAAGTCCGGACGTTGCGAATCGCGGTATAAAATGTGTGCCTCATAGATGAACCAACCACCCGAGACTGCAGCGGTTGCCGTGTAGACGATGCCCGCCCAACCCATCGGGATGAGCAGCAATGAGAAGATCACGGTAGCCCAGGTGTAGAGCACAACTTGGGACGATACACGGCGCGACGTGGCAATCGCACCCAGCATGGGCACGTCGACTTCTTGGTAGTCCTCTTTGTATTTCAATGACAGTGGCCAGTAATGCGGTGGCGTCCAAAGGAAAATGACGATGAACAGCACCACTGCCGGCCACTCCACGGTGCCACGGACAGCAGACCATGCGATTAATACAGGGAATGCGCCGGCCAGTCCGCCCCAGATAATGTTCTGCTGGGTGCGTCGTTTGAGGATAAGCGAGTAGATGACCACATAGAAGAAGATGGCGGCGATACCGAAAGCCGTTGCCAGCCAGTTGGTGCCAAGTGCCAAAATACTGATCGCGGCGACAGCGAGAACCCAAGAAAATATCAGGGCCTCACGAGGGGTGACTTCACCGGTAACGAGCGGGCGGTTTTTCGTCCGCTCCATATACTGATCGATGTCGCGATCGATGTAGCAGTTAAACGAGCTCGACGCACCTGCGGCAAGAGCCCCACCGATCATAGTGGCAAACACTGTCAAAAGGTCAGGCCACCCGCGCTCAGCCAGAATCATGGTTGGTAGCGTGGTCACCAACAGCAATTCCATGACACGGGGCTTCGTCAGCGAAACATAGGCTTTCGCCTTGCGACGGAACCCGATTTTATGTCGAGTCGGTTCCGAAGCGGTATTGGGCGATGTGCCCTGTGCGGCGGACTCTAACGATGTTGACATCAATACTCTCGTGCTCTATGTAACAAGTAAGTAAACCTTTGGCTACCGAGACATGTCGGCACCCTCATCTAGTGTAGCTGGTGTATACCGCCCTGCGTGCAAATCTTGCCGCGTAGAAGGTTTTGCCCGGTAAGCTTAGACTGAGCTTTTGCAACAACCTCAGTGAATACTTCAGAACACCGCAACCTGTCAGGAAGGCAATTCGTGGTCCCCTCCGCTACACATCCATCAGATTCGACTTCTGCCCTCAATCGCCACCTTCCAGCCCGAGAGTATGTCTACTCTGATCAAGATCAACGCGCGGTGGATACCCTGCGGGTCCTTGCTGCCGATGCAGTCGAAAAAGTGGGTTCCGGTCACCCCGGTACGGCCTTCTCACTGTCGCCAGCGGCTTGGCAGCTGTTCCAAAATGTCATGCACTTCGACCCGAAAGACCAGCACTGGCAGGGTCGTGATCGGTTCGTGCTCTCCCCCGGCCATACATCGTTGACGTTGTACTTGCAGTTGTTTGCTGCCGGTGCAGGCATTGAAATGGAAGACCTGAAGGCCCTACGTACTTGGGGGTCCAAAACCCCGGGGCACCCGGAATATGGGGACACCGATCACGTCGAGATCACCACCGGCCCATTGGGACAAGGGCTCGCGTCGGCCGTAGGTTTTGCATACGACCAGCGGCGCATTCGCGGTCTCATGGACCCGGAAGCCGCGCCGGGCACGTCCCCCTTCGATCACCATGTGTTCGTGATCGCATCAGACGGAGACCTTCAAGAGGGCGTGACCGCCGAGGCGTCCTCGCTTGCTGGCACCCAAGAGCTGGGTAACCTGATTGTGATCTGGGACGACAACAAGATTTCCATCGAAGACGACACCGATATTGCCTTCACTGAGAATGTCGATAAGCGCTATGAAGCCTATGGTTGGCACGTGCAGCGTATTGACTGGCTGCAAACTGGCGACTACGTCGAAGACACCAAAGCCCTGTACGAGGCCATTGCCAATGCCAAACAGGAAACAGATAAGCCATCGCTCATTTCGCTGCGCACTATCATCGGCTGGCCGTCACCGAAAAAGCAGAACACCGGTGGCATCCACGGTGCGAAGCTTGGCACCGAAGAACTTTCCGGGCTCAAAGAAGTGCTGGGTTTTGATCCCGAACAGCACTTTGTGATGGATGACGAACTCCTCGCCCATGCACGCACGGTTGGTGAACGTTCCGCACAATATCGTCAAACTTGGGATGCGGCCTACCAATCTTGGCGCAGTCATAACCCCGAACGTGCCAAACTCTATGACCGATTGGTCGCCGGTGGGCTGCCTGAAAACTTTGCAGATGCGTTTCCGCGTTTTGAATCCACCGATGGCAACATGGCCACGCGTGCTGCTTCCGGAAAAGTGCTCAGTGCTCTGGCGGATGTCATGCCAGAACTCTGGGGTGGTTCGGCCGACCTCGCAGGTTCCAATAACACCACTATGGCCGGTGAACCATCGTTCTTGCCGGTGGATCGTCAAACGCAGTCGTGGTCGGGGCACCCATATGGCCGTACTTTGCACTTCGGGATTCGCGAACACGCCTCCGGATCGATCGTCAACGGCATCACGCTTGGCGGTCTGACGCGTGGTTATGCCGGCACGTTCCTAATTTTCTCGGACTACATGCGTCCTGCTGTCCGGCTGGCGGCGCTCATGGGTGTGCCGTCTATCTTTGTATGGACCCACGACTCGATCGGTCTGGGCGAAGACGGTCCAACGCACCAACCAGTGGAACATCTGGCTGCTTTGCGTGCCATTCCGAATCTCGATGTGGTGCGTCCGGCCGATGCCAACGAAGTCTCGGTGGCGTGGCAGACGATCCTGTCGCAACGTCAGCGCCCAACCGGCATGATTCTGTCTCGTCAGGGTCTGCCGATCTTTGACCGTGATCAAGAGGCATTTCGTTCAGCTGAAGGTGTGGCTCGCGGCGCCTACGTCCTGGCCGAGGCGACGAATGACTCGGGAGAAACGACACCCGACGTCGTGTTGATCGGTACGGGCTCCGAAGTCCAGCTAGCGGTCGCAGCCCGGCAAACTCTTCAGGGTCAAGGGATCGCCACGCGCGTCGTGTCAGCACCGTCATTGGAATGGTTTGATGCCCAAGATGAGGCCTACCGCAGCGACGTGTTGCCCAAGGATGTGCTCACCGTGTCTATCGAAGCCGGTGTGGAACAGGGGTGGCAGAAATACACGAGCGGTCAAGGTCATTCCGTGTCGTTGGAACACTTCGGTGCGTCCGCCGACTACCAGACGCTGTTCACGAAATTTGGCATTACGGCCGAAGCACTCGTGACCAAAGTCCAAAGCCTTTACAACGCCTAAGGATTGACCGTGACCCAAAATCAATACACCCAAGCACTCGAGACCGCAGGTGTGTCGCTGTGGCTAGACGACCTGTCTCGCGATCGTATTAACTCTGGTGACTTGCAGCATCTGATCGATACCAAAACGATTACTGGCGTCACCACCAACCCAGCGATTTTCGGCAAAGCGCTCACCAGTGGTGACGCATACACTGCACAGCTGGCAAATTTAGCTACTGCCGGCGCTGACGCTCAAACGGCAGTGGTCGAAATGACGACCGACGATGTGCGGGCCGCCTGCGACGTACTTGCACCCGTGTATGCGGCGACCAATGGCTACGACGGTCGGGTGTCGATCGAGGTCGACCCCCGTCTAGCCTGGGACACAGACTCGACCGTGACTCAGGCTCTCGAGCTAGCCCAGAAGGTCGGTCGTGAGAATGTGATGGTCAAGATCCCGGGAACCAGAGAAGGCCTACCAGCCATCTCTCGAGTCCTGGCGGAGGGTGTTAGTGTCAACGTCACACTCATCTTCTCGCTCTCCCGCTACCGTGAAGTCGTCAACGCCTGGCTTACTGGCCTTGAGGGCGCCCGGAGTAACGGTCATGACCTATCGAAGATCCACTCCGTCGCGAGCTTTTTTGTCTCCCGCGTAGACACTGAAATTGATGCACAGCTGGAGCGGTTGGAGTTACCGTCCCAGCAGGTATTGCAGTTGCGCGGTCGCGCTGGCATCGCCAATGCCCGGCTGGCGTACCGCATCTTCGAACAGTTCCAGGACACCGAACGGTGGCGACTATTGGCATCAGCGGGAGCTCGCCTGCAGCGCCCGCTGTGGGCATCGACCGGCACCAAGAACCCGGAATACTCGGATGTTCGCTACGTCAACGGACTGGTTGCAGAATATACGGTCAACACCTTGCCAGAAGAGACCCTGAATGCCGTTGCCGACCACGGTGAAATCACTGATAGTCGTATTCCGGATAACTACGCCATGGATGATGATCATCTGGATGATCTTGCCAGAGCCGGTATCGACTATAACCAAGTGGTCGCGACACTCGAGACTGAAGGATTGCAGAAGTTTGTGGATGCTTGGAATGAGCTGCTAGAGAAGATCCAAGAACAGCTCAACGCCCACAACTAGTCTGTGACGCCATGTTGAAATGGTGGGCAAACGTTAAACGGTCGGGCCGCCGCATCAAAGATGCAGCGGCCCGACCGACTACGTTAAAGCAATTGCTACTTTAGAGTGCGAGTTCCTGACCAGGGAAGATCAGTGTTGGATCAGAAATCTGATCGGTGTTGAGCTCGTAGAGAGCTCTCCAGCCACCATCGACGCCCTGTTCAGTTGCGATCTTGTTGAGGGTGTCGCCGCTTTGAACAGTGTAGGTTTCACCGCTGGCAGCTGCCTTCGGTGCAGTCTGAGTTGGCTGCTCGACTGGCTGCTGCTTTTCAACGGGCTGCTCAGCTGGTTGTTCAGCGGGCTGTTCTACCTGCTGCTCTTCAACAGGAGCCTGTTGTTGCTCTGGTGCCTGCTGCTGTTCCATTGGCTGCTCTTGTGGCTCAGCAGAACCGGAAGCGCCGATTTGCTGTGAGCAGGATGGCCAAGCGCCCCAGCCCTGACTATCAAGTACATTTTCAGCGACCGCAATTTGTTCCTCGCGGCTAGCGTCAGATGCACTGCCAGAGCCACCGTGTGCTTGCCAGGTTTGTGGATGGAACTGGAGACCGCCCTCGTAGCCGTTGCCGGTATTGATGCTCCAGTCACCGCCAGATTCACATTCCGCGAGCTGATCCCAGGTTGAATCTGGTGCAGCGTTTGCTGGAGCAGCAAAGCCGAAGAGCGGTAGAGAGATGGCGGCTGCTGCAGCGAGAGATTTGGCAGCCAGCTTGCCGCGTGACGGTTTGGTTACGGCGTGGCGTGGTTCATGCTTCACGTTCAAGTCAATCCTTTCCTTCGCAAAAAATTGCGATAGGGATATCTAGTCCAGGT
Source organism: Yaniella soli (assembly GCF_054782375.1). Classification (NCBI taxonomy): domain Bacteria; kingdom Bacillati; phylum Actinomycetota; class Actinomycetes; order Micrococcales; family Micrococcaceae; genus Yaniella; species Yaniella soli. The sequence goes on along the minus strand of NZ_BAAGSP010000001.1, from coordinate 188,646 downwards.
CACGGCATCGCGTGAAATATTATGAGACATATTTTCTTTTCATTTTTTGGCGCATGCCATCAGGTGCAAAATGACCTGAGTTCGCCACAATACACGTTCTCGATTCGTTATCAAACCGTTATACAGCTATGGGTGCGTGTGGGTCGTCACGTTTTACTGACTTCGAATTTTCGGCTAGATCAAAACTCCAGGTCACAAGCTTATAACATTGCTTGAAAAATCGACCTTTTAATGGGCTGTGAATCATCTCAAAAAGCCCTCTGTGCCCGGATTTTGCCCATTTTCGTGCTGTTTTTCTGCGCGAAACACTCCGTACACGATTCGTGATTTCTCGGGCTTGTCTACCAAAGTGGCTGAAAGTTTGGCAGAAAAAATCCGGTAGAGCAAATGCTCTACCGGATGGGTTGGCTTGCTGGCCAATAAGCGCTTAAGGCGGGTTAGAAATCGCCTGAGAAGCGCGACATCAGTCCAAGTACGAGAATAATACCGCCCCACATGACCGCGAGCGTTACGGTAAGTCTGTTTAAGTTGCGTTCAGCGACACCTGACGAGCTCAAGCCGCTAGTGACACCACCGCCGAACATATCGGACATACCGCCGCCACGGCCCTTATGCAGGAGGATAGCGAAGACCATCGCAACTGACACGATCACCAAAATGATCTGGAGCACAAGTTCAAGATTCAACGGTTTGTTCCATTCTTCTACGACTAGTCTGTTAACAGGTGGTGTTCGAACCTGACAATATTAGCAAACTCTGCGTCGTCGAGGCTCGCCCCACCGACTAAGACACCATCAATATCGCGTTCACGCATGATCGTAGCAACATTGTCTGCTTTGACAGATCCACCATACAACACCCGAGTGCTATTCGCGGTTTCAGTGTCGTAGCGTTCTGCAATCTCGTCCCGCAACGCGGCGCTCATTTCTTGTGCATCGTCAGACCCGGCGACTTCTCCTGTGCCAATCGCCCAGACAGGCTCATAGGCAATGACAAGCTGGGCAGTCTGTTCTGCACTGATACCTTCGAGCGCTTCACGAAGCTGCTGTTTCGTGAACTCTACGTGTTGGCCCGCCTGGCGAGTTTCAAGACCCTCACCAACGCATAAAATCGGTGTCAGGCCATGGCGCAGTGCAGCCTGCAATTTCGCGTTGACGATCTGGTTTGTTTCAGCGTGGACACTACGACGCTCCGAGTGGCCTACGAGGACATAGGCGCATCCCAACTTCTTGAGGAAGTCCCCCGAGACATCGCCTGTGAATGCTCCAGTGTCGTGTGGTGACAGATCCTGCCCACCATAGGTGAGTTCAAGCTTGTCCGCCATAATGAGCGTTTGGACACTCCGCAGATCCGTGAACGGGGGAAAAACTGCAACCTGGACCTTATCAAAATCATGATCATTATCGGCCAGGGTCCACGATAGTTTTTGCACCAGCGACACAGCCTGGAAATGATCCATGTTCATCTTCCAATTGCCAGCAATCAGTGGGGTGCGGTCATATACACCGTCAGTCTTTGAGGCCAATGAAACTCCTGTCGTACTTCAATCGATAACTTAGTGGTATCGCATTAGTTGGTTAGGGCGTCGATTCCCGGCAGGGCTTTGCCTTCGAGGTATTCAAGCGAGGCTCCCCCACCGGTGGAGATATGGCCATAGTCTTCATCGGAGAAACCGAATGCCCGTACCGCAGCTGCAGAATCGCCACCACCGACAACAGATAAGCCATTGACCCTTGTCAGTGCCTCGGCAACCGTCTTCGTGCCGGTGGCAAAGTTTTCCATTTCAAAGACACCCATCGGTCCATTCCAGAAGACCGTGGCGGACGCCTCGATCTGCTGTGCATAGAGCCTAGCGGTTTCTGGGCCAATATCCAGGCCAAGCGCATCTGCGCCACCGGGACCGGTGGTCATAGCATCGACGCTGACCACGGCATGGTCAGCATCTTGATGAAACGCATCAGCGACAAAGGTATCGATGGGCACCACGATGTTCGCGGCCCCGGCTGCAGAACGTTGCAGATATTCTTTGACGACGGGTAGTTGGTCTTCTTCGAGCAGGGATGACGCTACATTGTGTCCTTGAGCTTTCAAGAACGTATAGGCCATCCCGCCACCAATGAGTAGCGTGTCCGCACGGTCGAGCAGATTATCAATCACGGCTAGTTTGTCGGAGACCTTTGAACCGCCCAGTACGACGGTGTAGGGCCGTTGCGGTTCAACGATGAGCTGGTCCAGCACTTTGAGTTCAGTGGCCACCAGTGGACCCTGATAACTCGGCAGGAAGCTGGCGATATCGTAGACGGAGGCATGTTTGCGATGCACCGCACCGAAAGCGTCGTTCACGTAGGCGCCCTGATCACCGGCGAGTGAAGCGATGGCGTGCGCAAGTTCTGAACGCTCGGTGTGGTCCTGAGACGTTTCGCGCGCGTCAAAGCGGACATTTTCTATGACCAGGACGTGTCCGGAATCGAGCTGCTGAGCGGCCTGTTGAGATGCTGGCCCGGCAACATCCTCGGCGAGGATGACGGGGTGGTCGGTCAGTTGACGCATTCGTTCAACGACAGGGGCCAAAGAGAATTCCGGGTTCATTGTGCCTTGAGGACGCCCTAGGTGTGCCAGCACAATGACTTTTGCTCCTGCTTGGGCGAGCTCGTTGATGACGGGTAAGGAAGCGCGAATGCGTCCGTCGTCGGTGACCCTTCCGTCATCAAGGGGAACGTTCAGATCAGAGCGAACAACAACCGTGCGTCCGGAAGCAGATGGCAGAAGGTCACGAAGGGTTTGGGCCGTCATCAATTTTCTCTTTGTGTCTCGAGTGTATGGTCCGACCGCGGCCGCGGCCGTTAACATCTTAGCCATCTACGCAGAAGTTTTGAGTTTAAAACACGAGGGATCTTTTGTCGTGTGACAAAAGATCCCTCGATGCGAAATACTGTTCTACCGTCTTACGCGGTAGATGGCCTTGTTACAGGGTGACAAGACCGGAAGCGCCGGAGCGGGCTGCTTCGAATCGTTTCTGGACGTCTGCCCAGTTGACGATGTTCCAGATAGCTTTGACATAATCTGGTTTCACGTTCTGGTAATCCAGGTAGAACGCGTGCTCCCACATGTCCAGCATGAACAGTGGGATGGTTGCTACTGGCACACCGTTTTGCTGGTCGTAGAACTGTTCGATGACCAGGTTGCCACCGATTGGTTCATAGGCCAGGATGGCCCAGCCGGAACCCTGGATGCCTAGCGCGGCAGCAGTGAACTGTGCCTGGAAGTTATCGAAGGAGCCGAAGTATTCATCAATGGCTGCTGCGAGTTCACCGGTTGGTTTGTCACCGCCGTCTGGAGACAGGTTGTTCCAGAAGATCGAGTGGTTGGTGTGGCCACCCAGGTTGAACTGAAGGTTCTTGGATAGCAGGTTGACGGTGGAGAAGTCACCGGCTTCACGAGCGGCTTCGAGCTGCTCAAGTGCGGTGTTAGCGCCGTTGACATACGTATTGTGGTGCTTGGAGTGGTGTAGCTCCATAATGCGACCGGAAATATGTGGTTCGAGTGCACCATAATCGTAGGGCAGTTCTGGCAGCGTATATTTAGCCACGTATTCCTCCTAATAGATTCGGATAGGGATCCGAGTGTAAATGCTGAAGCTTCATCATCAGCAAAAATATTGGTTCCATCTGATTGTGAACCACTACCACTATCTTAGGCTCTACCCCCTGGGTAGTGGTCAAGGTTTGAGAGCTTACCGCCTCGGAAACAGTGTGTGACGTTAGTTGCTATCGCGTAATTCGTGAGGCACTGCATCGTGGGTGTTTGGGATATCTAATTCCTTCGCCCGTTTGTCGGCCATGGCTAAAAGGCGACGGATTCGCCCGGCGATGGCGTCCTTGGTCATCGCCGGTTCTGCCATCCGACCGAGTTTGTCTAGAGAGGCGTGCTGGTGTTCAACACGTAGCTTACCGGCGTACTCGAGGTGCTCTGGTACCTCATCGGCCAGGATTTCCAAGGCTCTGTTGACTCGAGCACTGGCAGCCACCGCGGCCTGAGCTGACCGCCGCAAATTTGCATCGTCGAAGTTCGCAAGACGATTCGACGACGAGCGGACTTCTTTGGTGGTGTGACGTTGCTGCCAGGTTTTCACGGTCTGTTCTGCGCCCATAGCCGAGAGGAGTTTCGTGATGGTATCGGCATCTCGAATAATGACCCGGTCGGCCTGACGGACTTCCCTGGCCTTTGCGGTCACACCGAGGCGACGTGCGGCACCGACCAATGCCAGTGCGGCCTCCGGGCCCGGAGCGACAACTTCGAGGGCAGCCGAGCGGCCAGGCTCGGTTAGGATGCCCTGGGATAAAAATGCCCCTCGCCAAGACGCCGCGGCATCGGCAACACTGCCATTGACTACGGCCGGTGGCATGCCGCGCACAGGACGGCCGCGTGGGTCCATAAGGCCTGTTTTTCGTGCGAGTTGGGCGCCACCTTCCATGATGCGCAGCACGTAGCGCGACCCGCGGCGTGAGCCAGAACCTTGCAGGGTAATGAGGTCGCATTCCGTGCCAAATGTATCGCGCAAGGTATTGCGTAGTCTGTGTGCGGCACCTTCGTGGTCGAGCTCGGTTTCTATAATGAGTCGACCCGGGAGGAGTTGGAGTCCTCCGCCGAAGCGCAGGATACCGACAACCTCTGCTAAGCGTTCAGACAGTCGCGTAACCGAGACGCGTGCCAGTTCTTCTTTCGCAGTTGCGGTAAGTGCCATGGAGTGTTCACTGTTCTTTCTTCGCGCGTTGCGCGAGTAATACATGTTCCTTGGGTTAGGACGGGATGTGATCGAAGGCCTCAGAGAAGGCCACCGCAAGCCGCAAGGGATCATGGACGGTAGAGCGGTGTTCGTCTTTTACTTTACTAAACACCACGGTTGCCCCGAGTTTCTCGGCGGCCTCACAAAATTCTTCTTCATGCTCTGATGTGACCACGGTGGGATCTGCGATGATCACATCGATCCGAAATTCGGGAGCGTAGTAGTGCAGCACCGACAGATGCTCTGCGGCAGTCATACCTTGTGTTTCGGTCGTTGAGGGCTGCAGGTTCATGACAAGGCACCGTTTGGCGGTGGTTTGGGCCAGTGCGGCACGTTGTTCTTTCAAGAGCAGGTGTGGCAGGACTGACGTGTACCAGGAGCCCGGGCCGAGGATGACCCAGTCGGTGAGTTCAAGGGCTTCTAGCACTTGCGGCGTGGCTGGTGCCTCGGGTGGAGATAATTCGATGTGGCTGACGCGACCGTGGGCTGCCTGGTCGGCTAGCGCGGCCTGTCCGGTGACCGTTCTGCGGGTGAGTTTGCCGGTCTCGTCGCCGCCCAAGACGGTTCCAGAAATCGTCATGGGTGTCGTGGACATCGGCAACACAACACCGCGGGCACCCAGGAGTGCGCCGGCCCAGGTGAGCCCATCAACGGGGTCTCCCAGGAGTTCCCAAAGGGCAACAATCAGTAAGTTGCCCAGCGTATGGTTATCCAGGGTGCCAGGTTCGCCGTCACCGTTGGAAGTCTTGAATCGGTGCTGCATCGTGTCACGCCAGGTGCGGCCCCAATCAGTATCATCACACAGCGCGGCCAGGGCCATGCGGAGATCACCGGGCGGGATGACGTCCATTTCGCCACGAATCACGCCGGAGGATCCGCCATCGTCGGCGACAGTCACCACCGCGGTAATTTCGCCGGCGATCAGTCGTAGCGCAGACAATGTCGCATAGAGTCCGTGGCCACCACCGAGTGCAGTGACCTTGAGATTCGGCGAATAGTGACCAATCGTGGCACGTTCAGGACGGTTTGCCGTCGCTAATGGCAGCTGGCCAGTAAAGTGCATACTCATTCTCGCCCCATATCTCGGTGAGTGACTTTAACTTTCACCCCGGTGAATGTTGCCAAACGCTTGGCGATTTCTTCAGTGATGGAGACTGAGCGATGTTTTCCACCCGTGCAGCCGAAAGCCAGCGTGGCGTAATGCTTATTTTCGGCACGATACCCTTCGATGACGGGCTCCATCATGCGGACATAACTCTCGACAAAAGACGAAACGCCTTTTTGCTCTAATACATAGTCAGAAACCTCTGACTGTTGGCCAGTGTGGTGGCGTAGCCCTGGTACCCAGTGCGGGTTCGGGATGAAACGAACATCCGCCATAAAATTCGAATCTTGCGGAACCCCGTATTTGAACCCAAAGGAAAGAATATTCAACCGGATGACGATGGGGCCGTCTTCGGTGAACAGCTCAGTGGTCGCTGTTGAGAGGTCGTGGACGTTGAAATCCGAGGTGTCGAGCATCATCTCGGCTTCATCACGCAGCTTAACCATCAGGTCGCGTTCGGCTGCGATGCCATCCAGAATGGAGCCGTCACCTTGGAGCGGGTGTGGACGTCGTAGCGTTTCGAAGCGGCGAACCAGAGCTTCATCCGAAGCATCGAGGAAGAGCACGCGCAGTTCTGCTCCGTCGGTACGCAACTGGGCCATGGCCTCTTGTAACGACTGAAAGAATTCTTTGGAACGCACATCGACGACGAGCGCCAACTTCAGTGCCGTTTCTGGGTTTTTGCCGATGAGCTGGGCCATCGTGGAAAACAGTTGCGGTGGCAGGTTGTCGACGACATACCACCCGAGGTCTTCGAGCGAATGTGCAGCTGTTGTCCGTCCCGCCCCCGACATGCCGGTGATAATCAGGACTTGTGCGGTCTCCGGTTTGACCGGTTGCAGATCTGAGGTCATGACTGTAGCTTACCCTGTTCTGTCGCCCCAGCTTCGGCCGCCAGCGTATCGTAAATGGTCTGTGCGAGTTTGGGCCCGATGCCCGAAATCTGTTGAAGATCGTCCACGGATGCCTGCCGGACTTTTTTCAGTGAGCCAAAGTGTTTGAGCAAATCTTTACGTCGCTTTTCGCCTAGACCCGGCACTTCATCGAGAGCCGATTGGATCATCGATTTGGACCGTTTCGAACGGTGCGCCTGGATCGCGAAGCGGTGCGATTCATCGCGGAGTCGCTGCAGCAAGTAGAGCCCTTGGGAACTGCGTGGGAGCACCATGGGGAAATCATCACCCGGGATCCACAACTCTTCGAGCCGTTTCGCTAATCCTACGACGGGGATGTCATCAATGCCTAAGTCTAGAAGTGCTTGCTGTGCCGCGTTGACCTGTGCCAGTCCCCCATCTACAACCACCAGTGACGGCGGGTAGGAAAATTTCTTGGGGTCATCGACCGCATCGGCCTCATCGGTTTCTAATGCACCCGATAACACGACTGGTGCATCGGCTTGGTCTCTCAGAAAGTTTTTGAATCGGCGGGTTAGCACGTCATCCATGGCCGCGGTGTCGTCTCGTGCTGCGTCACCGGTGACATTGAATTTTCGGTAGTCGCGCTTTTTGGGCAGGCCATCTTCGAATACCACCATGGACCCGACCACGTTGGTGCCTTGAACATGCGAAATATCATAGGCCTCGATCCGCAACAGTGGTTGATCGAATTCGAGGGCTTCTTGCAGTTCACGCAGTGCCGCTGACCGCGCGGTGATATCCCCGGAGCGCTGGGATTTGTGTAAGCGCAGTGCGCCGTCGGCATTTTCTTCCACGGTGCCCAATAGCTGTCGTTTGGTGCCACGTTGGGGCACGCGTAAATCGATCTTGGCGCCACGGCGTTTGGTCATCCATTGCTCGACTTGTTCCGAGTTCTCGGGCAGCACCGGGACGAGGACTTCGTGTGGAATCCGTTCGGTGTCGTCCATGTCGCCATAGACCTGCAACAGCAATTGTTCGATCAGCTGTGGCTTGGTGGTATCTTCGACTTTTTCGACGACCCAGCCACGTTGACCACGAATGCGGCCGTCGCGCACGTGGAACACTTGGAATGCAGCCTCGAGCTCGTCTTCGGCAAAGGCAAAGATGTCGGCTTCGGTATTTTCTGGCAACACCACGGCGTTGCGTTCGAAGACCTTCTTCAAGGCTTCAATATCGTCACGGTAGCGAGCGGCATCTTCATAGCGGAGGTCGCTGACCGCCTGGCTCATGTGCTGTTCAAGTTCACGCAGGTAAGGACGCACGTCCCCGTTCATGAAGGATACAAAGTCTTCGGCGAGTGCGTAGTGGTCTTCCTCAGAGATCCGGTTGACGCAGGGGGCGGCACATTTGTCGATGTAGCCCATCAAACATGGACGGTCTGCCAGTTGGGCACGACGGAAGACGCCGGCGGAGCAACTGCGGATCGGGAAAACGCGCAGCATCCGGTCGACCGTCTCACGGATGGCTTTTGCGGGGTGGAATGGGCCAAAATACTTGACGCCTTTGCGTTTATCTCCGCGCATGACCATGACCCGCGGGTACTTTTCGTTCATGGTGACCGCAAGGTACGGATACGTTTTATCGTCGCGGTACATAATGTTGAACCGCGGCGTAAATTCTTTGATCCAAGTGTATTCCAACTGGATGGCCTCCTGTTCGGAGGCCACGGTCGTCCACTCCACGGCTGCGGCAGTATGGACCATTGTGCGGGTCTTGGGCGGCAGGGTGTTGGCATTGACGAAATACGAGCCCAGACGTGAGCGCAGGTTGTTGGCTTTGCCCACGTAGATGATCCGGCCGTGGGGATCTTTGAATCGATAGACGCCCGGATCGGTGGGGATGTCTGAGGATTTTGGCCGGTAGGAGGCGGGATCAGCCAAAGGGTTCTGGTCTCCTTAGGTGTTTAGGAGGCCGTTTCGTCTGGCCTCTTGTTGTATTCGTCGACGCGTTCTTGTTCAGTGAGCTCGGCGATTCTTTCCATAATGTCATCGGTGGTTTGGCGCCGTAGTTTCATCCCGTGCTTGGGCCCAAGTTTTTCGACCTGTACGGGTTCACCCACCCTGATCTCAAACTTGCGGGGCAGGACGATCCGTTTTCCGGGAGGTTGCAGCTTATCAGTGCCGATGAGTCCCACCGGAATGACGGGTATGCCGGTGGTGAGCGCCAACCATCCCACTCCGGTGCGTCCGCGATATAGGCGGCCATCTCTGGAGCGCGTGCCCTCCGGATAGATACCCACCCCGTCGCCGGCTTCGATAAAGTCCACGAGCTGCTTGAGCGCGGTGACGGATGCTGAGTGGTCGCCGCGCTCGACCGGGATGGATCCGACCGAGTCAAAAAAACCGCGCATGACCTTGCCCTTGAGCCCTTTTTGTGTCCAATAGTCGGCCTTTGCAAAGAAGCGGACTTGGCGTGGCAGTAAGGCCTGGATGATCACCGAGTCCAAGAACGACAGATGGTTGCTTGCGACAATAAAGCCACCGGATGCTGGAATGTTGTCAAAACCAGATGTTTCCGGGCGTGCCCCGAGACGAATCAATGTCCGTACGCCGGTACGCACGATCCCAGTTTCACCGATTGCCATTGGTTCCCTCCCTGCCTGATTCAGGCAGTGTTCTTGCTCGTGGACTCATTGATTCTACAACGTTACGGGTGTAGTACATCCGCTAAGAATCTGCCGGTATGACTCTCGGTCACTTGAGCCACATCTTCTGGTGTGCCCGTCGCAACGATCTGTCCGCCTCCCGAACCGCCTTCTGGACCCAAATCGATAATCCAGTCGGCAGACTTAATGACGTCCAGATTGTGTTCAATGATGATCACTGTGTTGCCCTTTTCCACGAGTCGATTGAGCACGACGAGCAGCTTGCGAATATCTTCGAAGTGCAGCCCCGTGGTGGGTTCATCGAGCACATATACCGACTTCCCGGTTGCACGACGCTGTAACTCGGTGGCGAGCTTGACGCGTTGTGCTTCACCGCCCGACAGTGTGGTCGCCGGCTGTCCGAGTCGCACATACCCCAACCCCACATCCACAAGCGTGTTCAGGTGGCGGGCGATGCGCTGATAGGGGGCAAAGAACTCAGCGGCCTCATCGATGGGCATGTTGAGTACCTCGGAGATGTTCTTGCCCTTATACTCGACCTCTAGGGTTTCACGGTTATACCGGGCACCATGGCACACTTCACACGGTACGAACACATCGGGCAAAAAGTTCATCTCAATCTTCAACGTGCCGTCACCCGAGCAGGCTTCACAGCGTCCACCTTTGACGTTAAAGGAGAAGCGGCCTGGCTTATAGCCGCGTACTTTGGCTTCCGGAGTGTCGGCGAACAAGTTCCGCATGTGGTCAAAGACGCCTGTGTAGGTGGCCGCATTTGAACGTGGCGTCCGCCCGATGGGTGACTGATCCACGTGGACGACTTTATCGAGCTGGTCAACGCCATTTACCCGTCGGTGTCGCCCGGGCACGTGTCGAGCATTGTTGAGCTCATTGGCCAGGACCTTATAGAGGATCTCATTGACCAGCGTGGATTTACCGGATCCCGAGACCCCGGTGATCGCGGTAAACACGCCCAGCGGGAATTTCGCGGAGACGTTTTGGAGGTTGTGTTCGCGTGCCCCAACAACTTCAATCTGGCGGTCGGTATCGACCGGTCGCCGTGTCGGCGGGATGGCGATGGCCTTACGTCCGGACAAATAGTCGCCGGTCAGCGAGTCGGTGTTGTCTAGGAGTCCTTGTACCGAACCCGAGTGGATAATGTGACCACCCTTTTCGCCGGCTGCCGGTCCGATATCGACGATCCAATCGGCTTCAGCAATGGTTTCTTCGTCGTGTTCGACCACGATCAAGGTATTGCCCAGATCCCTCAGGCGCAGCAGGGTTTCGATCAGTCGGCGATTATCTCGCTGATGCAACCCGATGGATGGTTCGTCTAACACATACAGCACGCCCACCAGCCCAGAACCGATCTGGGTGGCCAGGCGAATACGTTGAGCTTCACCACCCGACAGCGTGCCGGCAGGGCGCTCGAGATTGAGGTAGTCCAGGCCAACGTCCAGGAGGAATTTAAGGCGCGCATTAATTTCGACGAGTACCTGATCGGCGATCTTAGCGTCACGCTTTGACAGCTCGAGGTTGCGCATGAATTCGATGGAATCCTCCATCGGCATCTGGGACACCTCAGCGATGGAGCGTCCGCCCACCAAGACCGACAGCGACGTCGGGTTCAGGCGCGCTCCCCCACACGCCGGGCACGCGACCTCACGCATATAGGACTGGAAACGATCACGTGCCTGATCTGTTTCAGCTTCCTCGTGTTTGCGTTTCACATAGTCCATGACCCCTTCAAAACCAGTGGTGTAGCGACGCTCACGACCCCAACGGTTCCGGTAGGAGACCTTGACCTTGAAATCTTTGCCGTGCAGTAAGGCCTTCTTCGCTGCCTTCGACAGGTCCTGGAAGGGGGTGTCCATATCGAACCCAACTTCATCGCCCAGTCCAGAGATCAGGCGTTGCCAGTATTCACGGGTTCGTTTACCAATGTCCCACGGCGCAATCGCTCCCTCGGCCAGGGTGAGGTCTGGATCCGGGATAATCAGCTCTTCGTCCACCTGGAGCTGGGAACCGATGCCGGTACAGGTTGAGCATGCGCCAAAGGGATTGTTGAAGGAAAATGAGCGCGGTTCAATCTCGTCGATATTCAGGATGTGCCCGTTTGGACAGGACAACGCCTCCGAAAAGGACCGGTATTTGGCCCGACCTTCCTCGTCCACCGCTGCCAATTCCCCGGTATTGCGTACCTCGGGGCTAATTTCGGCGTCAATATCTACAAAATCAACGACGACGACACCCTCGGCCAATTCCAAGGAGGTCTCGATCGAGTCGGTCAGCCGCTGCCGAATCCCGTCGCGAATGACCAACCGGTCCACGACCACAGCGATATTGTGCTTGATCTGCTTGGTTAGTTTTGGTGGATCCGATAACTGGATCTGTTCACCGTCGACAATGGCTCGCGAAAAACCCTGTGCAGACAAGTTAGAAAAGAGGTCAACAAACTCGCCTTTACGACCGCGCACCACGGGAGCCAAGACCTGAAACCGAGTGCGCTCTTCGAGCTCGAGCAGCTGATCGACGATTTGTTGTGGCGTCTGTTGGGAGGCCGGTTCCCCACATTCTGGACAGTGCGGCACACCAATCCGGGCCCACAGCAGCCGCATATAGTCGTGGATTTCGGTGATCGTCCCCACGGTCGAACGCGGGTTTTTTGAGGTGGATTTCTGGTCGATCGAAACCGCCGGAGAAAGACCTTCAATAAAGTCCACCGATGGTTTATCGACCCGCCCCAAAAACATGCGGGCATAGGACGAGAGCGACTCGATGTAGCGTCGCTGGCCTTCGGCAAAGATGGTGTCGAATGCCAGCGATGACTTTCCCGACCCTGACAGACCGGTAAACACCACAAACGAGTCACGCGGAATGTTGAGGTTTACGTTTTTGAGGTTGTGCTCACGCGCCCCTTGAACCACGATCCGATCGGGTTCGTGGTCGCCTTCTATGGCATCGGCTTGGGCAGCGCCGTCAACATTATGTGTGGTGGTCAAGTACTCAATCCCTCGAGTCATTCAAGACAATAGAAAACTAGGCTTCCAGACTAGAGCAATTCTGGTGGTAGCACGGATTTTGGTAATACTACAGGTCACAGTCTTCGCCGAAAGCCAAGCATCCCAACGAGCATTGAGCCATTCGCAACAATTCGATCGAGCGTGTAAATTAGCGGTCATGTCCAAAACGTCACCAACTGTAGGCTCCATTAAGGTTTTGTATGACCTGCCCCAGGTCACCATCCGAACCCGTTCGGTTTCTGAGATGGACAATAATGTGTACCTGATTACGTCAAAGACCACCGGCTCGCAGGTGCTCATCGATGCAGCCGATGAGCCTGATGCCATTATGGAACTGCTCGAGTCGGCTGCTGATGACACCCCGTGTGATCTTGATTTGGTGTCATTAATCACCACGCATGAGCACTGGGACCACATTCGTGCGCTGCCGGACATTGTCAAACAGACCAAGGTACCGACGTCTGCCGGCGCGCCTGACGCCGAGGCGATTCAGGAAGCCACCGGCGTGACAGCCAAAGTGCACTTGCAACACGGGGACAAAGCACAGTTTCCAGGCATTGAGCTCGATGTCATTGGGCTTCGCGGCCATACCCCGGGCTCGGTCGCATTGGTGTACGTGCCAAATGGTGACGAACCGACCGTGATTTTTTCGGGAGATTCACTCTTTCCAGGTGGTGTGGGCAATACCTGGAATGATCCGCAACGATTTACATCCCTGCTCGATGACGTGACCACCCGTGTTTTCGGTGTCTATGACGACGACACCGTGGTGCTACCTGGGCACGGTGGCTCGACCGTGCTGGGTAACGAACGACCACATCTGGAAGAGTGGCGGCAGCGCGGTTGGTAACGCTGCCTTAGATGAAGTAATCCAATTCCTTATGGCCGACAACAAAGATTCGGCGGAACGGGTAGACGGTGACCTCTTGGCCATCGGGGCCAACATAGGGCGGGTAGGCGTCGGACATTTCTGCTTTATAGCGCTTGACGAACGCATCGTGCAGTGTCGTCCCGTTGGCCGCATCATGTTCGGTGAGTTTTTGCAATACCGGGCGTAGTGCAGCACCTTTGACCCAGTCAAACACCGGATCAGCACCTGAGAGCACCTGGTGGTACGTCGTTTCCCACACATTCGGACGAAAGCCGTGTGCCAGCAGCATGTGCGTGTACTCCTCGACCGAATGCACCGTTTCGCCGGTGTAGGCGGTATCGGCGACCACCGAGAACTTTTCTTCTGCCGCAAGTTCACCGATGTACTGGTGTGATCTCGCAATACTATTGCCCGGAACCTGCATGGCAAACCACGCACCGGGTTTCAGAGCCTTCAACCAGTCGCTGATCACCTCAATGTGCTGTGGTACCCACTGAAACATCGCATTGGAGACGATCGCATCGGTATCGGCAGGCGGCATCCACGACGCTGCCTCCTGTTGCGCGAAGGACACATTGTCATAGGTCCCATCCTGCTGCTGCTCGATAAGCTGCTGTGCGTCGTTGATCATCTCAGCCGAAGCGTCATAGCCGGTGATATCGGCCTCGGGCCACCGTTGGGCTAAGGTCACGGTCATATTGCCGGGCCCACAGCCAAGATCAAATACCTTTCGCGGCGCAGCGAGTTGCACCGCGTTGGTCAAATCGACGAACGGCCGCGCACGGTGGCCGGCGAAATGCGCATATTGGGCTGGGTCCCACACAAAATTTTCCATGCTCCCAGCCTAAACCCGAGGTGCGAGCTCACGACGGCACCGCGTTATGAATCGCAATGTTGGTGTAGGCCGCCCACGAGGTTTGGCGTACTAGGATGTATTGGGTGCAACTGACTGATTTTATTCCTGACCCTGACCACGGTGACGAGCTCGAACCGGTCCTCCTCTACGACCGGTTTATCGAATGGACGACACAGCGCGGCATCCAACTGTACCCAGCCCAAGACGAAGCCGTGACGGAACTGGTGGATGGGAAAAACGTCATCATGGCCACCCCCACCGGTTCCGGCAAGTCGATGGTGGCGCTCGCCGCGCATTTCTATGGCTTAGCCCAGGGGAAGACTAGTTATTACACGGCTCCAATCAAGGCGCTCGTCTCGGAGAAATTCTTTGACCTGATTGATATTTTTGGCGCAGAACACGTGGGCATGGTGACCGGTGACTCGGCGATCAACCCGGATGCGCCCATTATCTGTTGCACCGCTGAAATTTTGGCAATCCATGCGCTGCGTGAGGGTTCTGGACTCGAAGTCGGTCCCGTGGTGATGGACGAATTTCACTTCTATGCTGACCCGCAGCGTGGCTGGGCGTGGCAGGTCCCGTTGCTGGAACTGCCCCAGGCCCAATTTGTCTTGATGTCGGCAACCCTGGGCGATACGAGCCAGTTTGAAAAACCCATCACGGAGCGCACAGGGCGCGAGACCGTGACGGTGTCCTCGGCGTCCCGACCGATCCCGCTGTATTTTGACTACTCCGAGCTCCCCGTACAGCAGCAAGTAGAAGCGCTGGTACAAGCCGACATGTCGCCGGTCTACATTGTGCATTTCTCGCAGTTGGACGCGGTGGAGCAGGCGTCGAATTTGGCGTCGATTTCGGTCACCTCGCGTGACGAAAAGGATCGGATCGCCGAGATCATCAAAGATTTTCGCTTCTCGTCTGGATTCGGCAAGCCACTGAACCGGCTGATCCGTCAAGGTATTGGTGTGCACCACGCGGGTATGTTACCCAAGTATCGACGCCTCGTGGAACGCCTGGCACAAGAAGGACTGCTCAAGGTCATCTCGGGCACCGATACGCTTGGCGTCGGCATTAACGTACCGATCCGCACCGTGTTGATGACCGCGCTTTCAAAGTTCGACGGCACCCGGCAACGGCATCTCAATGCGCGAGAGTTTCACCAGATTGCGGGGCGTGCAGGACGAGCCGGTTTCGATACGGCCGGAACTGTTGTGGTGCAAGCGCCAGAACACGTTATCGAGAATGCACTAGCCGACCAGAAGGCGGCCGAAAAGTTCTCCAGCATCAAAAATGAGGAAGAGCGTGCCCGTCGCATTGCACAATCTTCCAAATCGCAGCCGAAGAAATCCCCGCCCAAAGGCTTCGTTTCCTGGTCCAAGGCCACATTCGACAAACTGGTCGAGGCCCAGCCAGAACCAATGGTCTCTCGGATGCGCATGACCCACTCCATCCTGCTCAACATCCTTGCCAGACCGGGCAACCCGATTGCCGCGGTGCGTCGGATGATCCTGCGTTCGGCGGAGACAAAGGCTTCCAAGGCGCAATTGCAACGCCGAGCCATCGGTATTCTGCGTGAACTGTTGGTCACCGACGTCGTCGTGGTCAATGACACCCCAGATGAGTGGGGGAACCGGCTGGAGCTGACCGTGGAACTCCAAGCAGATTTCGCGCTGAACCAGCCGCTCTCCCCCTTCGCGCTGGCCGCCTTCGAACTGCTAGATATCGAATCGCCGAGCTATGCGGTCGAAATGGTTTCGATCATTGAGGCCACGCTTGATGCACCTCGCCAGATACTCGCCGCCCAGTTGCGCAAGGTTCGTGACGAAGAGATGACTCGTATGCGCGCCGATGGTGCGGAGTACAACGAGCGTATGAACGTGCTGGACAACCTCACCTACCCTCAGCCGCTCGGTGAGCTCCTCGCCCAACAGTTCGAGCTCTACCGGCAAGGTGCGCCATGGCTGGCCGAATTTGATATTGAACCAAAATCTGTGGTCCGGGACATGTACGAACGGGCCATGGGCTTTGGTGATTACGTAAACTACTATGGCATCGCCCGTTCCGAAGGGGTGTTGCTGCGCTACCTCACCGACGCCGCAAAAGCGCTGCGCCAAACGATTCCTCAAGAACTGCGGACAGAGGAACTCGAGCTGCTACAGCAGTGGCTGGAAACTATCATCGTCACCACCGACTCGTCACTGTTGGAAGAGTGGGAAAACATGATGACCGATGATGTCGATCAGTTGATCGCCGATCACGAGTCGATCGCACCTCCAGAACCGCCCAAGCTCACGGACACGAAGGGTGTGTTCGAGGTGATGGTCCGTAACGCAATGTTCCATCGAGTCCAGCTCTTCGGTGACGAGCAGGATGCCCGACTCGAATCTCTCGACTACCTCCCCGACGGTGCGATCCCGTTCACCTCGGATAACTGGGGTGACGCTCTGGACGAGTTCTTCAATCAGTATGAAGATCTCGATGACTCACCGGCGGCGCGTGCCCCCGAGTTTTTCCGTGTCAATACCGCCCCGCAACTCGCAGCAGGTGAGATGGCCGACGTGGGTGCCACCGCCGGCGATTTCTGGGTCGTCTCCCAGGTGCTCGTCGATCCCGACGGCAATCACGACTTCGCGCTCAACGCCGTCGTCCACCTTGATGCCTCCAATGAACAAGGCTCCCCCGCCGTGACCACACTGTCCGTGGGTACACCCGTCCTGTAACCGAAAGCAGTCCTTCCATGAAATCACAGTCCACTCCTGACGACGCCCTGGGCCAGGTTCGGTCAGCCGCTCCCGCAGATGTGCCGGCCATCCTGGATCTCATACATCAGCTCGCGGTGTATGAAAAAGAACCCGATGCCGTGCGCAATACCGAATCCATGCTGCACGAGCACCTTTTCGGTGACCATCCACGCGTGTTCTGCCACGTCATTGATGACGTTGTCGACGGTGTGGTGCAGGTGGTCGGTATCGCCATCTGGTTCGAGACGTATTCGACATGGGAAGGCGTCCACGGCATCTGGCTGGAGGACCTCTTCGTGATCCCGCAGATGCGTGGGACCGGGTACGGCAAGAAGCTCCTATTGCATCTCGCCCAGTTGGCCGTGGAGCGGGGCTACAGTCGCTATGAATGGACCGTGTTGGACTGGAACACCCCGTCCATCGAATTTTATGAATCGCTCGGTGCAGTCGCAAAGACAGGGTGGACCAACTACCGGCTCGATGGTGACGCACTACGCCACGCCGCCCAACGATAGTCAATAAAGGAGCTTCCCATGGGGACAACAGCCCATAGGTCCGGTGCGGTGGCGTGGATGCACGATGGAACCGGGATCAAAGATCACTACTTCGTCGTTCCGCTCGATCACGGGGCACCCCGAGGTGAAAAGATTACCGTGTATGCCCGCGAGTACTTTGCCGCTGGCGGTGAAGACAAGCCGTGGTTGTTGTACCTGCAAGGCGGTCCGGGCGGGAAGGGGTCTCGGCCTGCGCGCGTGAGCGGTTGGCTTGGCGAGGCTCTCAAGCAATACCGCGTGTTGATGCTGGATCAGCGCGGCACTGGGCTTTCCACGCCGGTGAACCGGCATACCCTGGTCGAGCGGGGCGCACCTGCCGCCCAAACGCGATATCTGAGACATTTCAGAGCCCCAGACATCGTGGCCGACGCCGAGATGATCCGGCATCTCTTGGGATCGGGCCCCTGGATCACCCTTGGCCAATCGTTCGGTGGGTTCTGCACACTCACCTACTTATCGTTTGCGCCAGAAGGTCTCTCAAAAGCAATGATCACCGGTGGTATCCCACCCCTCGAAGGTCCTGCTGATCAGGTTTATCACGCGACCTATCAGCGCATGCGGGCGCGCAACCGAGAATACTTCGAACGCTACCCACGGGACCTCGAAACCCTGTCGGCCATTTATCGAATCGTCCGTCGCGACGACATCCTCCTGCCCGATGGCTCGCCACTCACGGTCGGCAGAGTTCAATCGCTCGGGATG
The DNA here is from genome assembly GCF_054782375.1 of Yaniella soli. Classification (NCBI taxonomy): domain Bacteria; kingdom Bacillati; phylum Actinomycetota; class Actinomycetes; order Micrococcales; family Micrococcaceae; genus Yaniella; species Yaniella soli. The sequence goes on along the minus strand of NZ_BAAGSP010000001.1, from coordinate 170,492 downwards.
TATCTTGGCGGCAACACTCGGATTGACGCGCTGCACTATATCTTCGAAGAAGCATTCCTGCCCGGCACCGATATATTGTCCGATGCGTTCCTTGGCGCCGTCTACAACCAAGTCTCCCGGGCTGCGAATCCTTTGTATCTCGTGTTGCACGAGTCGATTTATGCCCAACCTGGGGCACAGCCGACCGCCTGGGCAGCACAACGCGTGTTAGAAGATTATCCGGACTTCAACCCGACGAAGTCAGACACGCCCATGCTGATCGGTGAGATGTGCTTTGACTGGTATACCGAGCTGGACCCAGCCTTGATACCGATGGCCGAAGCAACCGAGATGATCGCCTCCTATGACAATTGGGGCAAACTGTATGACCTCGAACAGTTGGCCAACAACACGGTTCCGGTCGCGGCTCTGGTCTATACCGATGACGTCTTCGTGGAACGCAACCTGTCACTGGCTTCAGCTGCGAAGATCGCAAACTTGCATGTCTGGGAATCCGATGCATGGCACCACGATGGCATCGGCGAGGCCGGCGCTGAAATCTTTGAGCGTTTACACCGGATGCTACGAACCGACTGAACTGTTCTCCACAGACACGCCAGAAGCTGTAGTCATCTGCCGCGTTTTCCACATTTTCATATGCTCCCCAGTACCCCCTGCTTGGTAAATTTATAGGCTGGTAGTCACGCAAGCAGGTCAATCTGTGGGGAGGTGAAATACCGTGGTGACCACTATTCCGAGTACCGACCATCTCATTGCTGACGAGCAACTCGACGCGCTGACAACAGGACAGCTGCAGGCATTGGAACTGCGTCTGGCGCAGAAACAGGCCGAGAGAATCCTCGATCCACGAGCGTATTTCACCTTCGCGCGGCACTCGGTGGCCACAGGCGCTGACTGGGCGACGACATGGGCAGCCCAAGATCCTGCTGGCGAGACAAAAGTGTCCCAGGGCAAACATGCGGGTCCCACACCGGAGGCGCCGAAAGACTTCTATAATACGTTACCGGGCATGGTGGACAACCTAGTGAAGTCCCGGCGGATCCAAGATGCGATGATTGCCAACCTGACGAAACTTGCAGACCGTGCGTATAACCACGATCGAGACACCATGTTAGGAATTCCACACGGTGTGAACCTTTATAAATCGGGCAAGCGTTGGTTGGCTGACCGCTTTCAGCTTGATAGCCGTCAGGCCTCAAAATTCTACAAGCGTGCCGAACTCGTGGCCGCCGAGCCCGAAACCCTCGAACGGACGGCTCAGAGCGCACTGCTACCGAAACTCGCTGCTGAATACACCGTTGGCAATGTCCCATCGGAGAATATGGACCGAGTCACACAGGTTGCCAAACAGTTCTACGATTTCTACCAGTCTGTGGGGCTCTCAAAAGAAAACGCCCACGATGTGTTGCAGACGATGGATGCTGTGTTTACCGACGCCGCTGCAAACATGAAGCCTGCCATGTTAGCTGAAGAATCAACCAAGTGGCTCAATCAGGTAGCTCATATCATCGACCCAGATGGGCCACCACCAGAAGAGCGCTTGCACAAATTGAAGAACTCCCTGAAGACCGCCGTCGTGAATGGCAAGCTCCACATCAATATTGTGACCGATCTCGTCAACACGGAACTGATCGAAGCACTCATCCTTGCTGGCCTCAACTTCCGGGCGAATCAAGATAAATTCCGCCAGGACCCCGAAGAAGCCATCGATCCCTCTGATGAAGACACAATCGCGGAACCGCCACACCCGACATCAGAAACATCCACAGCACAGGATGATGATTCCACCGCAGCCGAAGCACGGTTGGCGTCATTTCACCAGCAAGTGGATGATGCTGTCGATGATCCAGAAACGTATGTAGAGACTCAAGACGGTCACAAGGTTTCGCGTGAACACATGCGGAAGCTCGATCCGCGTGATCGCGCTGAGAAAGCCCACGACGTTTTCATCACCATGCTCAAAGCGCAAGGCAAACGCTCTCCTGGTGCAGACGGTATGGCCGAATATAAACGTGCTCCCGCGATTCTGTGGACCGTACTGGATTACGAGACGTTATTGAACTTGCACCGGGATAAATTGCCGGAACAGTACACCTTGGAGCCCGAGTTCAAACGATCACCTGGTCTCGCAGGTTTCGACACCGGCCCACCGGCCACGATCGAACCGATCCAACAGGTTGCGGAGCGTCACATACCTTCGAACGCACCGCCGGATAGTTGTCACGAGGAGCACCACACCACGCAAGGGCACCCGTATATAGCGCGTGGCTTTCAAAGTGGTGCGATCTCACCCAGCGCGGTGCTCGCTGATCTGTGTGATGCCAAAGTGATACCGGCCGTTTTCAACCAAGCAGGCGTGCCGTTGTTCCTGGGCCGTGGCAAACGTCTGTTCAGCGATGACCAGATTTTGGCAGCCGCGATGTTGGGTGGGTGCCGAGGCCCTGTTTGTCGCGTTCCACCCGTCTGGACACAGGGCCACCACGAGACATACTGGTTTCATGGCGGTGAGACAGACACTACAAACTTGATCTTGTTGTGCAACGCCTGTCACACGCATGTCCATCAAGGTGTGTGGACTCCGACGTGGAATGATGACGGTGTCCTCTACTGGACCCCGGCCCCCTGGCTTGACCCAACACAAACGCCCATCAGGAATACCTGCTGGGACTGAACCTAGTCCCGGGCATTCGATTCTTCTGATGCATCTGCTGATTTACCGTTGGTATCTGGTGCCAGCACGGGGCCTTCGGTGGTCACGATCTTTTGTGAGGTCTGTGCAGGTAGACCACGATTGTTCGCATCTTCGAGGCGCGTTTCGTGTGCAGTACGGATGATCGCTGACCACTGGTCTTTGTGCTTGATGAGCTCATCGAGATAACGGTGTTCGGTCTGCTCCGCTTGCTGTGTCCAGTAGTCCATTTTTTCTGCGGCTGCTTTACGCTCCTCCGCGGCAGCGTTATCTGGCAGCTGCGAGTAGCGGTGCGCAAACTTCTCAGCATTTTGCAATGCACGTAGTGCCTTCCCACGTGGACTAGCCAGCGACCACACGATGGTGACGATGAGGATCCCGATAATGACCACGAGTGACATCCCTGTGGATGGTTCACCAACGGGCACGTCTTGACCGTCATAGATAAAGGGCAGGTTGTTTTGGCTCAACGCGTGCAACATGAGTTTCACCCCGATAAAGCCAAGAATCGCGGCCAGACCGTAACCGAGGTACACCAAACGGTCCAAGAGCCCATCAATCAAGAAGTACAGCTGACGGAGCCCTAACAGGGCAAAAGCGTTCGCCGTGAAGACGATGTATGGTTCTTGCGTCAGACCATAAATTGCCGGGATAGAGTCGATCGCGAAGATAATATCGGTTGCCCCGATGGCCACCATGACCAACAGCATCGGTGTCACAAGTCGTTTACCGTCGACCTTGGTAGTGAGTTTGTCTTCGTCATAGTGCTCTGTAACGGGCAGGACCTTACGGGCGAAACGCACCATAAAGTTGTCGGCTTCAGACCCTGCTTCATCAGCGGAGGAAAATTCTGATTTCAGCTGCTGTCCGGCAAGAATCAACAGGAATATACCGAAGATGTAAAAGGCATCGGTCCAGACTTCAAGGATCGCGGCGCCCGCTAAAATAAAGACTGTGCGGCTTATGAGCGCAAACGCGATACCAAATAGCAGCACTTTTTGCTGGTACTGACGCGGCACGTTAAAGCTCGTCAATATGATCATGAACACGAAAAGGTTATCGACAGATAAGGCCTTTTCGGTGATGAAACCAGCATAGTATTCCACGGCATGATCGGTATCCCCGAACGCAAAGAACACCAGACCAAACGCCAGGGCAATGCCTACATAGATAGCAGACCAGATTGCCGCTTCTTTGAGCGTGGGAATATGGGATTTTCTGACGTGAAAGAAATAATCAAAGAGGATGAGGCCAACGATCACAGCGATCGTGATACCCCAAGTCAACCCGGTGATTTCCATAGAAGGGAGTCCTTCCTAATTATTAGGTAACAAAAAGCCCACAAGTCTCTCCCCCGGCGTTCGACACGGGGTCCGCATCCGGCCGGACAACGGTGTCCGACGTGCTGACGTCTGCGGAACTTTTGGGATACTCCCTTGTTCGGCATTGACTATATCACCTCACCGGCATTGAGCGCGTTCACATGAGGGCAAGAGTCCGAAAGGTGACGAAGGTTATGCGTGCCCTTCACGCTGCATATCGCGTAACTCTTTTTTGAGCTCCGAGACCTCGTCACGCAACCGTGCAGCGAGCTCGAAGTTTAAGTCCACGGCAGCCTGGTGCATTTGATCTGACATTTGCTGGATCAGATCCGTGAGATCTTTGGCTGGCACGGCGGCGAGCTTGGCAACCTTACCGTCTTGTGTTGTCATACTCGCGTGTTGTTGTTCTTCGGTGATGGTAGCGGTGTAACCCCGGTTGCCCATCCCGTAGTCGAAGCCAGTTTTAATGCCAGCCATGCCGGACATCAGATCCGCGGTGTCGGCATCTTCACGTGCCAACTGATCGGTAATATCAGCGATGCGTTTTCGCAGGGGTTGTGGATCGATACCGTGTTTTGTGTTGTGAGCAATCTGAATCTCTCGACGGCGGTTGGTCTCATCAATCGCGTAACGCATGGAATCGGTGATCTTGTCCGCATACATGTGCACTTCACCAGAGACGTTACGTGCCGCACGGCCGATGGTCTGGATCAGGGATCGGTTCGAACGTAAGAATCCTTCTTTATCAGCGTCAAGTATGGAAACAAGCGACACCTCGGGCAGATCAAGGCCTTCACGCAGCAAGTTAATACCTACCAGGACATCGAAGACCCCCTTGCGAAGTTCGGTCATCAGCTCGACGCGTCGCAGTGTGTCGACATCTGAGTGGAGATATTGAACTTTAACGCCGTGTTCCACAAGATACTCGGTCAGGTCTTCAGCCATGCGTTTGGTCAGGGTGGTGACCAGGATGCGTTCGTTCCGGTCGACGCGCAGATTAATCTCGTCCATGAGATCATCAATTTGTCCCTTGGTTTCTTTGACCACGATTTGTGGATCGATCAGGCCAGTTGGACGAATAATTTGCTCGACGACCCCGTCGGCTTGAGACAGTTCATAGGGGCCCGGGGTGGCAGACATATACACGGTCTGTCCGATGCGCTCTAAGAACTCATCCCACGTCAATGGTCGGTTATCCATGGCAGACGGCAACCGGAACCCGTGATCGACCAGAGTACGCTTGCGAGAGGCATCGCCCTCGTACATGCCGCCAACCTGAGGGACGGTCACGTGCGATTCGTCGATGACCAACAGAAAATCCTCGGGGAAGTAATCGAGCAACGTGTGCGGCGCAGAACCCTGCGAACGACCGTCGATGTGACGTGAATAGTTTTCAATGCCATTGCAGTATCCCATTTGCTGCATCATTTCGAGGTCATAGGTGGTGCGCATGCGCAGTCGCTGTGCTTCGAGCAGTTTGTCTTGAGACTCCAACTCTTCGAGCCGGACGCGCAGTTCGTCTTCGATGTCCTTAATCGCTCGTGACATCCGTTCGTCACCGGCGACGTAGTGAGAGGCGGGGAAGATGTACATTTCGTCTTCCTCACGTAAGACATCACCGGTCAGTGGGTGCAATGTTTGGATCGCATCGATCTCGTCGCCGAAGAACTCGATACGCACCGCGAGCTCCTCATACATCGGGATAATCTCGACGGTGTCGCCGCGTACTCGGAACGTGCCACGGTGAAAATCTGCGTCGTTGCGGGCATACTGCATGTTCACGAATTGTCGCAGCAGATCATCGCGATCCATCATGTCACCTCTTTTGAGGGTAACCATTTGGGCGATGTATTCTTCGGGCGTACCCAGACCGAAGATTGATGACACAGTAGCGACCACGATCGTATCGCGACGGGTTAACAGCGCGTTGGTGGCCGAGTGGCGCAACCGTTCGACCTCTTCGTTGACGGACGAGTCCTTTTCGATAAACGTATCGGATTGCGGCACATAGGCTTCGGGCTGGTAGTAGTCGTAGTAGGAGACGAAGTACTCGACAGCATTGTGCGGTAGTAAGTCGCGAAACTCATTCGCCAGCTGGGCGGCAAGTGTCTTGTTTTGCACGAGTACCAGCGTGGGGCGCTGCAAACGTTCAACGAGCCACGCAGCTGTCGCAGATTTACCGGTACCGGTGGCACCCATGAGTACGACATCTTTTTCGCCGCCCTCGACGCGTTGGGCGAGTTCAGCGATAGCTTCTGGCTGGTCGCCGGCCGGTTCATAGGGTGCTTCTACTTTGAACGGCGCGACAACACGGTTAATCTCTTGGGCCATACTCATGCCCAACATGTTACGCCCCTCGTGGAGGCCTGACCAACGGTTCGCCCCGGGGCTAAGGCTTAGTTGGTGGTGAGCTGTGTCCAGACGGCTTCGACCTGGGTGCGAGTGTCCTCGAGGCTTCCGGAGTTGTGAATAATCCAGTCGGCGATCGCGTGGCGTTGCGCATCGGTGGCCTGGGCTGCGATGCGAGCGTTCGCGTCGTCGGGTTCCATCCCCCGCGTTTCTACGAGTCGTTGCAACCGGGTCGCATGATCAGTATCCACGACGATGACGCCGTCGTAGGCATTTGCTTGCCCGGTCTCGACCAATAGCGGGATGTCTTGGATGATGATGGCGTTTTCTGGATCTGCCGCGACGGCTTCTTCGCGCTGCCGTTTGGATTCGGTACGCACCGCAGGATGCACAATATCGTTGAGCCGTTCGCGTGCGGCGACGTCATTGAACACAATATTGGCCAGGGCCTGTCGGTCCAGGACCCCTGAATCATCCAGCAAGTGTTCACCAAATTCGGTGACGACATCGGCCAGAACACGTTGCCCTGGCTCCATGAGCGACCGCGAAATAGCATCTGCATCGATAATCGTGGCACCCTGTTCGGCAAAAAACTGGGCCACAGTGGATTTCCCGGATCCGATACCGCCTGTCAGCGCGAGATGACGCATGAACTCTCCTGGGTAGACTTGTGGGCATGCAACATGCCGATACTGCTCGTAATAGACGTTATACCGTGGTGGCTCACCGAGATCCAGTGACCGTCACCTTAGATATTCGCCGCTCCGAGTTTATCGGCATCATCCGTCGCGTCGACTCCGAAGACGAAGCTCGAGCATGGATTGATGAGGTGCGGCGCACGCACCACGGGGCGACGCATGTGGTGCCCGCGTTTGTACTCGGCGCTGACCGGGACATTCAGCGTTCCTCAGATGATGGTGAACCTGCCGGAACAGCCGGTATGCCTATGTTGCAGGCGCTGACAAATTATCGTGCCATCCACTCGGGGACGGAGTTTGCGGATCTGTCGGATGTCTGTGCGATTGCGGTGCGCTATTTCGGCGGTATCAAATTGGGTGCGGGCGGGTTGGTTCGTGCGTATTCAGATACGGTCGTGACAGCCTTGGAACAGACCCCATTGATTGTGCGCAAGCGCATGGTCATCGTGAGTCTTGATGCTCCACATGCTGAGGTCGGCCGAGTAGAAAATGACCTGCGTTCGGTCGATTACACTGTTTTGGGCACCGACTACGCCGGGCCTCAAGCCACCATCACCGTGGGCCTGGACGATGTCGACGACGCGTTGGAACAGTTTAATGCTCGACTGGCTGCAATGACCGCCGGCGAACTTGCGGGCAATATTGTTGGCACCCGCTGGCAGGATGTGTCTGCATGACCAACCCACCTTTTGTTCCAGATAACGTGGACCGAATGCTGTTTCGGGTGCTTGAAGAAACGTTTGACGCCGAACCATGGCGAAAAACGGCACCGGTCGTGGTGGTGAACGATGCGACAGGTGCACTGAGCGAATGGGTTCAAAGCCAAGGACTGCATGCACGATTTGTGCAAGATTCGGCGGCGCGGGCAACACAGCATGCTCATGTCACCGGTCCGCTGGAGACGTTGCCCAATGCCGAAGTGCTCGCGGGGGCGACGACGGTTATTTACCGTTTGGCTCGGCCGCTTGAAGCACTCGAAGAGTTCTCCTGGCAGGTGGCGCGGTGGGCTGATCCGCAGGTCATGTTGTTGGCAGGGCAATTGCAACGGCACCTTAATTTTTCGATGAACACGACCCTTGAGTCACATTTTGCACGAGTTTCTGCATCGAGGGGATACTATAAGGCGCGTGCGTTGCGAGCCCAGTCACCGAAGGCCGTGCTGGGCACCTGTCCCCCGCGGATGCCACGGGCAAACTCCGTGAGGGTCGCCGATGTGGATCTTGAGTTACGCGCCTATGGGCTAACCTTCGGTGCGGCCAGGTTGGACCCGGGAACCGCGTTGCTCTTAGAAACCATTGAGACCGCACGGGCGGAGCTTTTTCACCCAGAAACTGTTGCGGTGGATCTGGGGTGCGGAAATGGAACCATTGCGGCCGTGCTGGCCAAGAAGTTCAACTGTGACGGGCTGATTGCCACCGATGATTCGGCATCTGCGGTGCGGTCAACAACGGACACCCTGGCCGTCAATGATGTTGACAACGTGCAAGTAATACATCAATCTGGCCTGGAACAGCTGGCGGCGGACTCTGTGGATGTTGTGGTGCTGAACCCGCCGTTTCATGACGGCACCGAGTTGACCAGTGATATCGCGCATTACTTGTTCGGTGAGGCATCTCGGACGCTGAAGCCCGGGGGTGTCTTGCTCACGGTCTTTAATGCATCTCGACGGTACGGCACCCAGTTGGAACAGCAGGTTGGACCAACGGAACAATTAGGCCGAGATACACGTTTTATAGTTACTGAATCACAGAAGGTTTGATCAAATGTCTGAGCTCTTTGTTAAAGTTTGTGGGATTACGACGACGGAACAGCTGGAGTGGGCCATCGACCTGGGGTATGACGCTGTGGGATTGATGCGTGCCGCAAAATCGGTGCGGTTGATGGAGCCTGATCGTGCTCGTGAGCTCGTTGAACATGCTGCAGGTCGTATTGACACGTTTGCGGTGGGCTTGACTCTTGCTGATGTTGAGCCGATCATCGATGTCGTGGATACGGTGCAGCTGTATGAGTATGCGGATGTACCGTCGTTGGCGTTGGCATCGGATACTCCCCCGGAGTCGACAAAGGGGCTGGAGTATTGGTTTTATGATGCATCACACGGCACTGGAACGTTTGCCGAGATTCCGGCTTGGGTGACGTCTGTGGAGGCAGATTTTGTGCTTGCCGGTGGGTTGAATCCTGACAATGTTGCCGAGGTTGTTGCGCGGTTTCGTCCGGCTGGTGTTGATGTTTCGTCGGGGGTGGAGTCCTCTTCTGGTGTCAAGGACTATGATCGAATGAAGGCGTTCATTGAGGCTGCTCGAGGTGCATAGGAAAGACTCAGGCCGTCACTCATGTTCGAGTGACGGCCTGAGTCGTAATATGCCCGGGGTGGGGCTGACAGGTTAGTTTCCGGTCAGCTTCTCACGGAGTGCGGCGAGTGCTTCATCGGAAGCAAGCGTGCCGGCATCTTCAACCGGGGTTTCTTCGTCTGCTGAGGAGTACGAGGCTGGCCCGGCTTCGGTTGGGCTAGCGGTCGTTGCGGCTTCTGCTGCTTCGGCCATGTGGCGGGAAACTTGTTCCTTGTGTGCTTCCCAACGAGCCTGAGCGTCAGCGTACTGCTGCTCCCATGTGGCGCGTGCTTCCTCGTAGCCTTCCATCCATTCGTTGGTTTCAGGATCGAAGCCTTCTGGGTACTTGTAGTTGCCGTCTTCGTCGTAGTCGGCAGCCATACCGTAGAGGGCTGGGTCGAAGTCGGTGCCTTCTGGGTCCACACCTTCGTTGGCCTGCTTGAGTGACAGGGAGATACGACGACGTTCCAGGTCGATATCGATGACCTTGACGTACAGTACCTCGTTGACAGAGACAACCTGCTCGGCAGTGTCGATGTGGCGGTTGGCCAGTTCGGAAATGTGCACCAGACCTTCGATGCCGTCTTCGACGCGAACGAATGCACCGAATGGCACAAGTTTGGTGACCTTGCCAGGTACGATCTGTCCCAGAGCGTGGGTGCGGGCGAAGACCTGCCATGGGTCTTCCTGAGTCGCTTTCAACGAGAGAGAGACGCGTTCGCGGTCCATATCGACGTCGAGTACCTCGACGGTAACTTCCTGACCAACCTCGACGACCTCTGATGGGTGATCGATGTGCTTCCAGGACAGTTCGGATACGTGAACCAGGCCGTCTACGCCGCCCAAGTCCACGAATGCACCGAAGTTGACGATCGAGGAGACCGTACCTGTGCGAACCTGGCTCTTCTGCAGAGCCTGCAGGAAGTTCGAGCGAGTTTCGGACTGGGTCTGCTCCAACCATGCACGGCGGGAGAGCACAACGTTGTTGCGGTTCTTATCCAGTTCGATGATCTTGGCTTCAAGTTCCTGGCCGACGTATGGTGCGAGATCACGCACCCGACGCATTTCGACCAGCGAGGCGGGCAGGAAGCCACGCAGACCGATGTCTAAGATGAGACCACCCTTGACGACTTCGATCACGGTACCGGTGACAACACCGTCTTCTTCCTTGACCTTCTCGATGTCGCCCCATGCGCGCTCGTACTGTGCGCGTTTCTTGGACAGGATGAGGCGGCCTTCTTTATCCTCTTTGGTAAGAACCAGTGCTTCAACTGAATCGCCAACTTCCACAACGTCATCTGGGTCGACGTCGTTTTTGATTGACAATTCGCGTGAAGGAATGACACCTTCGGTCTTATAGCCGATATCGAGAAGTACTTCGTCTCGATCGACTTTGACGACGGTGCCTGCCACCAGGTCGCCATCGTTGAAGTATTTGATGGTCTCATCGACGGCAGCCATGAATTCTTCAGCTGAGCCGATGTCGTTTACAGCGACCTGCGGGGCGTTGCTAGTAGTGGTCATGTAGTAGGGACTCCGATATGGATTAATATGGTTGATAAACTTACTGGGTTTTTGCGGCAGCCAGAAGGGCCACCAAAAAACATTTTCGTGCCACATTAGGCGACTTTAAATATACTACGTTATTCTTCCTGTCAAAATCAACGTAAGACCGGCGCGGTTATTGATGTGTACGCACGCGACACAACCGGTCACTGGCCGTCGTAGCTGATATCAAATTTGTAAGCCTCTTGAAACGCTGAGTTAGTGAGCCGCTTCGTGCCAGGAATAGCCTTTGCCGACCTGAACATCCAGTGGGACCAACAGGTTCGCGGCGGCAGACATCTCTTCAACGAGGATCTGTTCGGCGGTCTCAATCTCAGTGTCGATGACTTCGAGGATCAACTCGTCATGAACTTGCAAAATCATCCTGGACTTCAGGCCGTCTGCTTCGAGTCGTTCCTGAACGCCGAGCATGGCTTTTTTGATCAGATCAGCGGCTGAACCTTGAATTGGCGCGTTGAGGGCAGCACGTTCCGCCATTTCGCGAAGTTGACGGTTGTCGGATTGCAGATCCGGTAGATAGCGACGACGTCCGAGCATCGTTTGTGTGTAGCCATCCTTACGCGCCTGACGCACGACGTTGCGCAGGTACCGCTGTACGGCACCGAAACGATCAAAGTAGCTGGACATCAGTTCGCGGGCTTCATCCACGGAGATGCGCAGCTGTCGTGACAAACCAAACGAGCTCAGCCCATACGCGAGCCCATAGGACATGGCTTTCACCTTGTCACGCATCGAGGTGGTGACCTCGTCTGGTTCTACATCAAAAACTTGTGAGCCCACGAAACGGTGCAGGTCTTCCCCATCTTTATAGGCCTGGATGAGCCCGTCGTCTTCGGACATGTGCGCCATGATGCGCATCTCAATCTGAGAGTAATCGGCGGTCAACAACGTCGTGGGTTCATCGACGCACGGGTTGGTTCCGGCGACGAAGATATCACGGATTTGGCGACCTGCCGGGGTTCGGACAGGAATGTTTTGCAGATTCGGGTTCAGTGACGATAACCGACCGGTCGCAGCAGCAGTTTGCGAGAAGCGGGTGTGCACGCGTTCATCGTCGGCAATGGAATCCAAGAGTCCCTGGACCGTTTGGCGCAACTTCGTCGCATCCCGATATGCCATGAGATTGTGTAGGAACGGGTGATCGGTTTTTTCCAACAGGTCTGCGAGTGAATCTGCATCGGTGGAAAACCCTGTTTTGGTTTTCCGTGTTTTCGGCATATCGAGTGTCTCGAACAGTACAATTTGTAATTGCTTGGGCGAGGCGAGGTTGACCTGGTCTCCCCCAATCGATGCGTAGGCCGATTCTTGGGCCTTGTCTACCTCGCTGGTGAATCCTGCCAGCAAGTTATCGAGGCGTTGGCGATCAATAGCAATTCCGATGAGCTCGATCTTCGCTAAAACCACCGAGAGAGGGATCTCTAAATCGTGCAACAGCTCGACGGAGCCGCGTTCCTCGAGTGTGCTCCCCATGATGTCGTTGAGTTGGTGGATCATCCACGCATTACGAGCGTACTGTGCTAGTTGGGCTGCGTTGTCATCGTTGACTCCCTCGAGTACCAATTGCCCTTGGTTCTGCGAGGTGGGCACGGTGTTAAGACGCGCGTTGAGATACGTTTGCACCAGATCAGCGAGTTCATAACCGCGACGATCCGGTTGTAAAATATAGGCCGACAACAGCACATCATCTGCAACCCCAATGATTGAAGTGTTTACATCCCGTTGAGCTGGCAGTACTGAGTGGCTCGGCGCCGTGGCAAGAGCCTTCAATGCCGTTTTGAGGTCATAGACGACTTTTGTGTAGCGTTCGTCAGCCAGAAATGCCGCGACGGTTAGTCCGAGTTCCGCCGAGGCCTGATCTATGTCGATGACGGCGGTGGCATCTGATGTGGAGAATCCTAGTGCATGGATTTCTCCGTAGTCGCCTGGTGCAGGTATTTTCCGACGGGTGATGGTGGCCGGCGGGTTGATGTGGAAGTACACAGAGATGGGTTCGTTGACTCCGACAAGGAACGCTTGCCAATCGTCGAGGTTGTCGATCAAGGCGGTTTCGGGCATGTCGACGTCGGGCTCAGACTCTTCGGCGCCACCGAGATGCTGATCAAATGTGGTGAAGACGCGGTCGCGAATGGTGTTGAATTCCAATGCATCGAAGAGTTCGGACACTTTATTACGGTCCGGGCTGACCAACACGGCTTCTTCAAGGCTCAGGGGAAGTTCAAGAGTCGTCACGAGTGCATTGAGTTCACGGTTGCGTTTGACAGCGTCTAGGTGCTCGCGCAGTGCGTCGCCCTTTTTCCCACCGATCTCGTCGATATGGTCGAGGACACCTTTGAGACTGCCATATTTTTTCAACCAGCGGGCAGCGAAGCCGGGTCCAACGCCCGGAACACCGGGCAAGTTGTCAGCGCTCTCACCCACGAGGGCAGCCAGTTCCGGATATTGCGCTGGTGTGACTCCGTAACGCTCCACGATGGTGTCTGCGTCGAAGGGCGGGAGCTCTGAAACTCCCCGCATCGGGTAGAGCACTGTAACGTTGTCGTTGATCAGTTGGAAGGTGTCACGATCACCGGAGACGATGCGCGCGTCCCAACCAGCCGCGGCGGCATTGGTGGACATGGTGGCGACGATGTCGTCTGCTTCGTAACCGTCGACTTCGATGGATGGTATTTGCAGGGCATCCATGACCTTTTTGATGAGGTCAATTTGTCCCGAGAATTCTTCTGGAGTTTTGTCTCGTCCCGCCTTATATTCAGAGTACCGTTCCGAGCGGAAGGTCGGTGTATCCAAGTCGAAGGCCACGGCTACGTGGGTGGGTTTTTGTTCCCGAATCATCGCGAGCAGCATGCTCAAGAACCCATAGACGGCATTGGTGTGCTGGCCCGTAGCGGTCTGGAAGTTCTCGGCCGGCAGTGCGAAGAAGGCACGATAGGCCATGGAGTGGCCATCGATGACCATCAGGGTTTTGGAAATATCTGAGGCAGTATCTTTAGAAGCAGTCACGAGCTCTAGTCTAACGAGCGTGGGGCTTCATCGGAGCTTTTATCCACAGTGGCGTCATCCACGTCCTCTTCGTCATCGGATGCGTCAAAATTTTCAGGTTCGCTTTGATCCTCAGCGAGGTGATCGAAGTAGCCGGGCTGCATTGGGGTGCCGGTCAGGTAGGTAGATCTAGCGATGGCCATGGTGCCGACGGACGAAGTCGCCAGCTGAAGGAACAAAATGACGACCAGCCTTACGAGGTTTGGCCACGATGGCGTCAAGAGGAAAGCGCCGATCACGATCAACGAGATACCGAGTCCCGCGGCAGTTCCGACGGAGGAAATCCGCTGGTAGGTATCGGTGAATTTGAACAGCCCGAGAGCGGCCAGGGCGAAGATAACGACGCCGATCAGGATGAAGACGTTCCCGATCACGTCGAGCAACATGGTGATATTCATTAGCGGCGCCCCCTCGTGAGTGCTCGAGCCAATGAGACGGCAGAAAGGAATCCGACTACCGAGGCGACCAAAATAATGTCGAAGAAAAAATCGCCCGCGAGCAGTACGCCGATAATGGCCAACATCCCGGTAAATACGAACATGAGTAGGTCACCCGAGACTGCTCGATCAGCATCAACCGGTGCGGTAATAAGCCGAAAAGCCACCGCAATCATACATATTGCAAGGATGCCAAGCCCGATAACGAGTCCGAAGTTGAGGGCGGTCATGGTGTGGCCCTCCTGGAAACATGTCGGTCGGTTTGATTAAGATCTTTGCTGCTAAAACCTTTTCGTCGCATTGCGGCCAAGATGTGATTTTGCATGTCGATGGAGCCGTCGGCCACGCTCGCTGGATCAGCATCGTAGAGTGAATGGACGTAGATCCAACGGGTTCCGTCATCATCAATCTGAGTGCCGAGGGTCAGTGTGCCGGGAGTGATGGTGATCAGTGCAGACAGCATGGTGACTTCAGCGTCGGTACGGCAGTCGGTGCGCACTCGGGCGATACCGGGATGGGCGTCGAGTCCGGGGCTGGCGAGGTCTTTGAGGACGGCCCAGGAGGATGTGATGAGTTGACCGATGAACCAGATGATCAACCATATCCATCGTGGTAACCATGTGAGGGTTTTCACGGATTCATCACCGCCTGAACATATTCCGTGGTGTCATATAAGCCTTCTGCAGCGATCCCGGAGAGGGACAATAAGAACTGTCCTCCTATACCCAAGACTACGGTGATGATGGCAAGTGTCACTGCTGGAGCAGCGAGTGCGAAGTTAATGCGACGGGCTGGCACCGTTGACTCGTCGGTTTCAATAATTGTCTGTGTCCCGGACAGTGTGCTGACCTGGGCTCGTGTTGCTTCTGTTGCGAGTTCAGGTGTGTAGGACACTTCTTGGGCATACGGATCTCGCGTCTGAGATGTAATGACGGTACCGGATTTTGTGGCCTGGCTGCCGGAACCTTTCTCCCAGAACATCCCCGTCCATATTTTGAGCATGGAGAGCAGCGTGATCAGGGAGACAAACAACATGACCACTACGGCGGCGATTTCTCCGGCTTCAACTGCGCCCACAATGAGCATAAATTTCGCGACGAATCCTGAGAATGGAGGAATACCTGCCAGCGAGAGTGCGGCGATCATAAAGGCTACGCCAATAACCGGTTCGGTACGTGATATACCTCCGAGCGCGCCGATCACGCCACTGCCGTAGCGGACCTCGACCGCACCGGTGGACATGAACAGGGAGGCCTTGACGATCATGTGGTGCAGCAGATAGAAGATGCCAGCAGTCAGGCCGAGTTCGGTAAAGAGTGCGACACCCAGCAGGATATAGCCGATCTGCGAAACCATGTGGAAAGCCAGAATGGTACGCGTGGTTTTCTCACCAACGGCTCCGAATACACCAATCAGCATCGTGAGACTGAATAGCACCACTCCAATCCAGAGGAATCTGGTGTCACCACCGTAAACGACCGCG
Source organism: Yaniella soli (assembly GCF_054782375.1). Taxonomy (NCBI): domain Bacteria; kingdom Bacillati; phylum Actinomycetota; class Actinomycetes; order Micrococcales; family Micrococcaceae; genus Yaniella; species Yaniella soli. The sequence goes on along the minus strand of NZ_BAAGSP010000001.1, from coordinate 154,579 downwards.
TAGATCCGATAGATAGCGTAAATAGCCACTTTGGTATGTAGACCGGAGAATAGTGCAGTGATGGCCGGTGAAGTACCCGGGTATGCTCGTGCCAGCCACCCGTGGACCGGTACAACTGACGCTTTGATAGCCAGCGCAAAGATAGTCACGGCGCCAGCAATGGCAACAGCACTATCGTGTTGTGCTTGTTCTGCCAGGATGGCGATGTTGACGGAACCTGCTGTTCCGTAGAGGAAGCCAACACCGACCATGTAGAGCGTCGATGTGAAAAGATTGAGCGTGACGTATAAGCGTGCACCGTGAATCCGGCGTACTGGCAGTTTTCGGTTGGCGCTTAGGACATATAACCCGTAGCTGGGAAGCAGCATGACTTCGAGAAATACGAATAAGTTGAATAAGTCAGCGGTCAGGAGCGCCCCATTGACCCCGGTACTGAGTAGCAGGACGAGTGGTGCGAAATATTGTGAATTTGCGGCCCGGGACGCATGAGCAAACCACATGCTCACAACTGTGAGCAGGAGCGTTACAGACAGCATGAGGGCTGTGAACATGTCTGCTACAAATGGAATGGCGACACCAACGGGCCAGTTGCCAACCTGGTGTGCGATCGCACCACCATCGGTCGACGAAAAGTGGTAAACCAACCCGAAAGCCCCGAGCAGCATGATGAGCATTGTTGAGATGCTGATGACTGCGTGGAGGCGGAGACGATGGCCTGTCATGACTAAAATTCCAGCAACAATCAGTGGTAGGCCAACAAACAACGGCAGGGCCGCTCCTACGATGTCGGGGCTCATGTGTTCTCCTGATTGTTGTGGCTCCGACGTGGTGTGCGCCGAACCCCGTCGGAGACGGATTCCGCTGCTACGTCGAGCTCTTCAATTTTCTTAGCGGTCTTGTCGCTTCGCTCCCCCGTTACAGCTAAGACAAGCATGAATACCGTGATAGAAAACGCGATCACAATCGCGGTCAGAACAAAAGCTTGAGGTAACGGGTCAGCCATAGCGGAGGGATCCGTTGAGGGGTGGAACGGTGCGGTCCGGCGATCTGAACCACCAGCAGAGAACAGGATGAGGTTGCCCGCATGTCCGAGGAGTATGAAGCCTAAAATGACCCGCAACATTTCTCGTTTGGTAAACAGATAGACAGCTCCGGCGGTGAGCAACCCGACGGTAATGGCCAGTGTCATAGTGTGGCCTCCCGGCGTGTCGTTGTGGTGCTAGCTTCGTCGTTGGCAGCCGTAGTGTTTCGTTCGTTGACGGGGCCGATGACCTCGATCACTTCCTCTAATCCGCGTTGTGTCCCGAGCATATTGAGGGCGCCGAGAATCACTCCAAGAACAGCGAAGTAGACCCCGAAGTCGAATATGAGTGAACTGTATATGGTGTAACCGAAGACTTCCCATTGAAGGGGTGCAAAGAAGGACCCTTCAAAGAATCCGATAAACCCGATTGCCGTACCAAGGACGATACCAACGCCGATGAGCAACATATAAGGCACCCGTATGGGTGCGGTTTCGTTATTTGGGGCCGCAAGGTAGAGCAGTGCGAAGGCAGCCCCAGCCACCAGTGCTGAGACGAATCCTCCGCCAGGATCGTTGTGACCACGGAATAACAGCAGGATACTCAAGGCAATTAGCACGGGCAGGGCAATTTTGGAGAACGCGCGAAGATAGACCGAGTTGTCGTGTGGATCGGAGATTGGCGAAGTGGAAAGTACCGGCGTCGTTCGAACCGCGTTCGGACGACGGGAGGATAGCAACGCTGCCATGGCAATACCAGCAACACCGAGTACGGTCAGTTCACCGAGCGTATCCAGTGCGCGGAACTCAACTAATATGACGTTGACCAGGTTGCTGCCACCGGTCACCTCAGTGCCATACTCCGTAAAGTACTGCGAAGGTTCTGACATACCGCGACGTCCGGTCAGGGCGTATGCTCCTGCAAACGCTGCAATACCTGCCCCGATCGCGGCGATGATCGCAGTCTTGGAGATCTGTTCTTTACGGCCGAAGGTCTTGGGCAAACGATGCAGCAACAACACCATCACGACCACGGTCAAGATCTCGACCATCAACTGCGTCAAGGCAACGTCCACGGACCCTAACGCGAAGAACCACAGGGTGACCGAGAAACCGACAGTGCCGACTACCACGATGGCCGCCACACGTGTTCTCGCGCGTATCGTGGTGATTACACCGACCGCGACAACAGCAACCAGCAGCCAATCCGTCCAACGGGTGAGGTTATCTCGTTGAGCGGGGAGATCATCAATCGTCATCCAACCGACCAGGGCCAGGACCACTAACAGCGCGGAGGGGACTACGAGGTGGCGGCCGGGGTTGAGCCCGGAGGTCCACGAGCTGACAACGGCTCCGCCGTCGATCGTGGCCTGACGGAGTTTTTCGACGGCGCCGAGGCCGGAAAAGGACAACGGCCGGGGCACCAGGAATGCTTCAAGGCGAGGTAGACTCCAGACAGCAATCGACCCAATAATGATGACGATCAGTGACAGCATAAGTGCCGGATTAATACCGTGCCACAACGCCAGCTCGACATTGTGCTGCGTGCCAATGGCTGCGGTTGCAGCGGCAGAGACAAGACCCGACAAGACAAACGGAACGACCCCAAGAACCAAAGACAAAGACGCGTTAACCGCCGGATAGCCCCAAAAGCTTATCGGTGCTTCATGGACTGCTTGCAGGTTCGCGCCACTACCACGCGGGGTATTGATCCAGTTTTGTGGCGAGCGATATTTTCCCATCGCGCCGAGCACGAAGCGCCCAGAGTAGGCAAACGTGGCAACGGCGGTCAGCACGGCTATACCGGTCAGTACCCACGGTAGTATGCCCGGAAGCGGTGCCTCCAGAAATGCTGCGAACAGCGACTCCTTCGACACAAAGCCCAGCAACGGCGGGAGCCCTGCCATAGAGGCTGCGCCTAGGATGATCACTGTTGTAGTAGCGGGCATGGCCATCTTGCGCACGGTTAGCATGCGCATATCTCGAGTCCCGGCTTCATGGTCGATCACACCGATCGAAAGGAAGAGCGCGGACTTGAACAGGGCATGTGCGATGGTGTGCAGTATGGCCGCGGTGATGGCAACTGGTGTGCCGATACCGATCAGCGCAACGAGGTAACCAAGCTGGGACATCGTCGAATAGGCCAGGAGTTCTTTGAGGTCATAGCGACGCAGCGCCGCAACGGCACCCATCAACGCGGTAATAAGCCCCGAACCGACCAACAACACGAGCCATAAAGTGTTCCCGGCCAAGACTGGTGAGAAGAGCAATAGTAGATAGATGCCGGCTTTGACCATGGCAGCGGCGTGTAGGTACGCCGAAACTGGTGAGATCGCCACCATAGAGTCTGGCAGCCAAGATTGAAACGGAAATTGCGCCGATTTAGTAAAGGCGGCAAGTACCACCGTGATGACCAGCCAGGTGACGATGGTTGGGTCTTCCCAGATGTCCGATCCAAGCACCTCAGTCACGACCGTTGTTCCAGCCGAGGCGATCATCACGGCCACTGCAGCTAACAGTGCGAGACCACCAAGAACCGTGACGAGCAGAGTCCTAACCGCAGGCTTCCTTGCATGTGAGCCCGAACGAGCAATCAGAAAGAACGATGCCAGCGTGGTAGCTTCCCACGCAACATACAGCACCATGAGGTCATTTGCCAAGACGAGAATTAGCATGGCCAAAGCGAACGACGACATCGACAGGTAAAAACTCGTGATCTTTGTCTTACCCAAGTACTTTGCTGAGTAGAACAGCACTCCGGCGCCGATAATCAATACCAGCAGACCAAAGACCAATGACAACCCGTTGAGACGCAGGTGGAACCCTACGTTGAAGAAATCTGGGATCCAAGGATAGTACTCAACGACTTCCCCACCCGATCCGATGAACGCCTGGATGAGCGTCCACGCTGCTGCCGCTAAGGGGAGCCATAGTAACCATCCGGCGTTTCTCCCAAACCAATGCGAAAGCGGAGCAGCGAGCACCACTGCGAGCAGTGTTAATACAACCGCCGTTAGGAGCACGGTGCTTCACCTCTTCGCAAGTATCTACACCAACTGACTTGGTTGCCTACTTGCGCGACATCGTTCGGCTAAAATGGCAAGAAATTGGTGCGCGGTTCCTTTGGCGCACCACACAATATTTACACAGTACACGCTACAGTTTCAAACTTGTGACAAGTGCAGACATGCGAGTTTTAACGCAAAAAACCGCGACGATATCGCGGTGAGAAGTACCCGAAGTGGGACTCGAACCCACACATCTTTCGATATTGCATTTTGAGTGCAACGCGTCTACCAATTCCGCCATTCGGGCTAGGCACCTGACCTATTTTACACGAGTTTTAAGAATTACCAAACGTAGGGTTTCTTCGTTCTGACGTAGTATAAAAGACTGAATCAACCGACTCCAACGACGACGCGAGGTCACGATGACTGCACCCGAAACCACTCAAGCGATGCGTATTGTGGTGGCAGAGGATGAAACGATTATCCGTTTGGATATCGTAGAAACGCTCACAGCACAAGGTTATGAGGTTGTAGGAGTAGCTGATAATGGTCAGCGTGCTGTTGAGATGGTGCACGAGCTCGCACCAGATGTAGTGCTGATGGATATTTCTATGCCGGTCATGGATGGAATTTCTGCGACACGTCAGATTTCTGAGCAGTCGTTGGCACCGGTTGTAATTCTGACCGCATTTTCACAACGGGATTTAATCGATCAGGCCACTCAAGCCGGCGCCATGAGCTATATCGTGAAGCCTTTTAGTGAAACAGATTTGGTCCCGGCTATCGAGCTGGCGAAGGCTCGTTATGAGCAGCTGGTTGCTCTGGAGGCCGAAGTATCGGATCTTTCAACCAGATTCGAAACTCGGAAAATGGTCGATCAGGCCAAAACTTTGTTGATGCACAAGTTGGAGATTACTGAGCCCGAAGCGTTTCGTTGGATTCAGAAAACGTCGATGGATCGGCGTTTAACTATGAAAGATGTTGCCCAGACTGTTCTTGAACAGTTGGGCAACCCTTCCTAAGTGACTACATCGGTGACCAGCCGGATACTTTGTCCCAGCGGTGCGCCGGTGGGGCTACAGCGGAGTCGGCCAAGGCGGGATCAATTTCAGCCGTGGTGGAGCCCATCCGGTGGACTTTGAGCATATTCGTGGATCCTGGTACTCCCGGCGGTGAGCCGGCAACCATAACCACGAGGTCATCGATCTCAGCCAGTCCTGCTTTGACGAGTTCGTGATCGATTTGCTCCGTCATCTGGTCCGTCGAATCTTTGAACGGCACCAAATTCGGTGTGACACCCCACGACAGACACAACATATTATTTGTCGTGTATGAATGCGTGAACGCGTAAATCGGCTGCGGAGCGCGCAGCCGTGAAAGTCGGCGGGCCGAGTCGCCAGACTGGGTGAACGTCACTAAGAATGGAATATGTAATGTTGCTGCAATATCGACTGCAGCTCGCGTGATCGCTCCCCCACGGGTACCTGGGCGGGTTCCCAAAGGTGGCATCCGTTCCAGTCCGTGCTCTTCAGTGGATTCAATGATGCTCGACATGGTCTGCACTGTGCGTACGGGGTATTTACCTACCGACGTCTCACCAGAGAGCATGACTGCGTCGGCTCCATCAAGGACAGCGTTGGCACAGTCGGAAGCTTCAGCACGTGTTGGGCGTGGGCTTTCGATCATAGATTCGAGCACTTGGGTTGCAACAATGACAGGCTTAGCCCAGCGACGTGCAAGATCGATGGCGTTCTTTTGTACCACCGGCACTTGCTCTAAGGGTAGTTCCACCCCGAGGTCACCGCGGGCGACCATGATGGCGTCAAAGGCGTCAATGATCTCTTGGAGGTTGTCGACGGCCTGTGGTTTCTCGAGTTTGGCGATCACGGGGATGCGGCGACCTTCTTCCTCCATGATCTTGTGCACCGGTTCAATATCAGCGCCACTGCGAACAAACGATAGCGCAACCATGTCGACGCCGAGTTTCAGCGCGAATCGTAGGTCTTCTTCGTCTTTTTCGGTCAGGGCAGGAATATTCACAGCAACACCCGGGAGGTTGATGCCCTTGTTATTCGATACTGTGCCGCCGATGACGACGTTGGTCACGACATCCGTGTCTGTGACCTCAATGGCCTGCAGCGCGATTTTGCCGTCGTCGATGAGTAGCTGGTCGCCTACTTCTACGTCGCCGGGCAGTCCCTTGAATGTGGTCGAGCAGATATCTTGGGTACCTTCAATGTCACGTGTCGTGATGGTGAAGGTGTCGCCGTCTTCTAGGAGATGGGGGCCGTCGGCGAATCGGCCAAGACGAATTTTGGGGCCCTGGAGGTCTGCAAACACGGCCACGGATTCATCTAGATCCGAAGCAGCCTGACGGATCGTTTTGAATGTGTTGGTGTGGACGGCATGGTCACCGTGACTGAAGTTGAGCCGAGCGACGTTGACGCCGGCTTTGAGGAGCTCACTAGTAGTTTTATATCCCTGAGTAGCAGGGCCAAAGGTTGCGACAATCTTCGCGTGTCTCATGCTCACCAGTCTATGGTTCCTCGTTTTGAATGTTAATGATTCGACGTTGACGTCCGGGATGACTTAGCTCATGGTGACGGTTTGTTCGTCTGGTCGTCATCGTTTGAGTTCTCGTTGTGCCCGGCAGTCTCCTCGTCATCATCCGCTGCCGCGGCCGTACCAGTGGCTGCGTGTCCTTCCCGATAGATCTTATCGGCTTCTGCTTTCTCTTCCGCCGTCTTGGGGCGCGTGATAATCGAATAGATCAACAGTGCGACGGCAATCAGGAACATGAGCACCGAGGTCCACGTGTTCGTGCGGGCCTCGATCCCAAGTATGTTCCAGATTTGTGCGTCATCCATACGGATGGACTCGATGGGGATACGTCCCAGGGTATACCAGACGATATAGGACCACAGCATCATGCCGTTACGCAGTTTGAAGCGTCGGTCGATGAGTAGTAGGACGGCAACGCCCAGGAGGTTCCAGACCGATTCGTAGAGGAATGTTGGGTGGAACAGCGTGTCTGCGGGCAGGTCTGCGGGGAAGTTGTAGTGGTCTGCTTCGACTTCGAGACCCCACGGCAGCGTGGTGGGTTCGCCGAAGAGTTCCTGGTTGAAGTAGTTCCCCCAACGCCCTACGGCTTGGGCTAAGAGAATACCGGGGGCGATCGCGTCGGCCATTGCTGGCATGCGGAGTCCATAGCGCCGGCACGCGAACCAGACGCCTAGCGCTCCACCGCCGATGGCGCCCCAAATGGCGATGCCACCTTCCCAGATGGCAAAGATTTTGGAGAGGTCACCGGTCCCGTCGTAGTTCGGGCCGAAGTACTGGTCTGGCACGGTGACCACGTGATACAGGCGCGCGCCGATGATGCCGAAGACGACGGCCCAGAGTCCGACGTCATACATCTGTTCTGATTTGCCACCCCGGGCTGCCCAGCGTTTCCCACCCAACCAGAAGGCCAGGACACCACCGAGAATGATGCACAACGCGTAGATGTGTATCTTGATGGGCCCGATCTCAAAACCATCTGTTGGTGGCGGTGGGATCGACGCGATCAGGGTGGCTGCATCGTACATAAGGTGATTGTCCTCGTGTTCTGGCGTTAGTTCTTGGGTGCCCCGGTAACGAGGTGACGGGTCAGCTCGCCTACTGCCTGTGGGCCGCCGTCACGGAGGGCTGCTACGAGTGCGGTACCTACGATAGCACCGTCGGCATATGTTCCGATTTCCGCAACGTGTTCGGGTTCTGAGATACCTAAACCGACGCAGACACGTGGTGCGCCAGCGTCGTGCGCACGTTGGACGACCCGTGCTGCGGCGTTGGAGACTTCACCTCGAGCGCCTGTGACGCCCATGACGGACACGGCGTAGACAAACCCGCGGGAGGAATCGACGGTCAATTTCACGCGCTCTTCCGAGGAGGACGGTGCGGTCAAAAAGATTCGGTCGAGACCGTATTTATCAGAGGCTTCGAACCATTCACTGGCTTCTTCTGGAACCAGGTCCGGGGTGACGAGCCCTGCTCCCCCGGATTCGGCGAAGCGGCGTGAGAATTCGTCGACGCCCATGCGGTCAACCAGATTCCAGTAGGTCATGATGACAACCGCCGCGTCAGTCCGGGCGGTGACTTCATTGACGATGTGGAATACGTCGGCGACGCGAAAACCGTTCTGTAAGGCTTGGCTGGTGGCTTGTTGGATTACTTCGCCGTCCATGACGGGATCTGAGTACGGCAAGCCGATCTCGATGATGTCGGCTCCGTTATTGCCAAGTTCAACGGCGGCTTCGATGGAGTCTTCGATGCTCGGATAACCGGCCGGTAGGTACCCGATAAATGCGGTGCGACCCTCGGATCGTGCCTGTTCGATCTTGTCGGAAGTGAGGGAACGAATCTGTTCAGTCATGCGGTTATTCTCCTAGCTCGGTGAGATCTTCGGGGACCATACCGAACCAGGTGGCGGCGGTACTGACGTCTTTATCGCCACGACCAGACAGCGATACGATGATGACTTTCTGGTTCTCAGCGGGGGTCTGCGCATCCACGACGCCTTCGGCTACCCACTCTGCTGCCAGCTGCTGTGCGCCTGCAACAGCGTGTGCTGATTCAATGGCTGGCATAATACCTTCGGTGCGTGTGAGCTGTTCGAACGCCTTCATGGCGTCGGCATCACTGACGGGACGGTAGCTCGCCCGTGCAGTGTCATGCAGAAACGCATGCTGTGGCCCGACACCTGGATAGTCCAGTCCGGCAGAAACTGAATGTGAATCAATGGTTTGGCCATCTTCGTCCTGCATCAGGTAGGTGCGTGCGCCGTGCAGTACCCCGACCCTACCCAGCGCAATGGGTGCGGCGTGTTTCCCGGTATCGAGTCCGGCTCCCCCGGCTTCCATACCGTAGAGACCAACTTCGGCATCGTCGAGAAAGCCGTGGAAGATACCGATGGCGTTGGAACCGCCGCCAACACAGGCAACAACGGCATCTGGGAGCTTACCGGCCTGGTCGATGGATTGTTGACGGGCTTCTTCACCGATGACCTGATGAAAGTAGCGCACCATTTCTGGGAATGGTGCCGGTCCAGTCACCGTCCCTAACAGGTAGTGCGTGGTATCGACGGAGGCCACCCAGTCGCGTAGAGCTTCATTGATGGCATCTTTGAGGGTACGTGCCCCGATGTTGACCGCTTTGACTTCGGCACCGAGCAGTTCCATACGGGCTACGTTGAGCGCTTGACGTTCGGTGTCTGCTTCTCCCATGTAGACGGTGCATTCCATACCGAACAGTGCTGCGGCCGTGGCGGTGGCCACGCCGTGTTGGCCTGCTCCGGTTTCTGCGATAAGTCGGGTTTTGCCCATGCGCTTTGCCAGCAGTGCTTGACCGATCACGTTATTAATTTTGTGGGACCCGGTGTGGTTGAGATCTTCCCGTTTGAGGAAGATGCGAACACCCGGGTAGTCCTTGGCAAAACGTGTGGCTTCGGTGAGCAGTGATGGCCTGTTGATGTAATTGGTATACAGGTCATTGAGTTCGTCGACGAACTCCGGGTCTTCGATTGCCTCACGGAAGGTTTCTTCGACTTCGCCTAAAGCAGCCATGAGCGATTCTGGCATCCATTGGCCACCATATGGACCGAAGTAAGGGCCGGGCAGTTGTTGGAAGTCACCCTCGTGTTCGTATGAACCGGGCGCTGGTCTATCCATTGGGGTGCTCATATGTGTCTTTCCAAATACGACAACCGCCCCGGCTTCTGTTCCGGGGCAGCATGATGTCTGGTGTTATGGGCGGCTAGCTTGACGAAAGTCGGTGATCGCTTGGGACGGTTCACCGTGACGAACGAGTGCTTCACCAACGAGTACTGCATCTGCACCTTGTGCAGCGTACATGGCAACATCTTGTGCTTCTTTGACACCCGATTCGGCAACCCGGATGACGGCATCCGGTAGTTGATCCGCGAGCGTTCCGTAGTGCGAAGTATCGACTTCTAGCGTTTTCAGGTTGCGCACATTGATACCAACGATCGGTGCTTCAACGGCGGCTGCTCGTTCGATTTCCTCGACAGTATGGGTTTCGACGAGCGCGTTCATGCCCAGTTCGTGAGTCAAAGCCAGATAGTCCCGTAATTGGGCATCATCAAGGGCTGCAACAATGAGCAGTACGATATCGGCGTCGTGAGCACGTGCTTCGTAAATCTGGTATTCGTCTACCGTGAAGTCTTTGCGCAGCAGTGGGACATCAACTCGTGCTCGGACGGCATCAAAATCAGCTAACGACCCATTGAAGCGGCGCTGTTCGGTCAACACCGAAATCGCAGCCGCACCTCCGGCGGCGTACTGTGCAGCCAATTCTGCCGGAGATTCTATATTGGAAAGCGGCCCGACTGAAGGTGACGCCCGCTTCACTTCAGCAATGATGCCGACGCCAGCTGGATTATCTCGTCCGCCTACCAGGGCAGCATGTGCGTCTCGGGCTGGTGACACTTCAGCGGCCAGCTGTTGCATTCGAGACGGTGACGTCGTCGCTTTGCGGGCACCCATGTCTTCGATGACGCCCTCAATAATGCTGTCGAGGACCGTACCGGTTGAGGAATGTGCTGGAATCATGACTTAGTAGTCTCCGTTAGAGCCTTTACCTGCCAGGCGCATGAAGAAACCCACCGGTAGGCCTACCACTGCGATGGCGACACCGACCCACATGACGATCCAGAGTGCGGCCAACGAACCGATGGCAGCGACCATGAGACCAACCAAGACGAATAACACGAGGGCCCAGGCAGCTGGCGAGTTGCCGTGGCTCGGCGATTCGTTATGCGTTGGGTCGTTGAGAATTCGACCGTATTCGTCGACTTCCATTTCGTAAGTGGTGTTAGCCATGAGCGTGTTGCCTTTCTATCAGCCAGAACGTTTCCGGCAGCTTCAAGTTGCTAGCAATGATATGTTCTCTATTCTGCCATTTATTCTGGGCGATCAGTCTAGAACACGAACTACTACGCGATTCTACGTCGGGTCTTCGCCACGAGATAATTCGTCCCAGGTGTCGATCTCATCGAGTGGTCCATCTTTTTGGGCGGGTTTTTGAGCCCCGACATCGTACTTTTTGGTTTTCCCAATGGGCCATCGTGAACCAACGGTCACTGCCAGCACTCCCCCAAGGAACACGACGGCTGACCCAATGACGGTGAGCCATGGGAATACAGAGACCTCAATGTTTGCTGCAACGTCGGCCATGCCTGTGGTGCCGGTGGTTTCCGCAATCTTCTGCGAGGCGGCAGTGAGAGGGTTGATCAGCACATTGATACTTGCCCAGCCCATAGCAAACGATCCAAGCACCGCGACAACACCGACGATCCAGCGACCTACTTTTCGGGTGATGGACAGTGCCGCAGCAGCAGCTATGGTGACCAACGACATGGCGGTAATGACCGGGGAGGCTTCTTGGCCCGAGAGCTGGATATTGGCAATATGGGCGGCCTCAAAACCGGTCGCAGTAACCCAGGTTTGGGTTGAACCAATGAGCGCGAGTGTACCGCCGAGCAACATGATCAATACGGTCATACTGCGAGTTAAGCCCTTGGGCGGCTTGGGCGCTTCGGTGGGTTGCGGAGTGGTCATCGAGTGTTGTTTTCAGCCTTGATATTTTGGAGTTCTTGAGCAGCGAGTACGGCACGGATCGCTGCGGTGGCTTTGGTAAGTGTTTCTTCGGCCTCAGACTCGGGGACGGATTCTGCCACGATGCCAGCGCCTGCTTGTAGATAGGCTACCTGGTCTTTGAATACGGCGGTGCGAATCGTGATCGCCATGTCCATGTTGCCAGCGAGATCAAAGTACCCAACGGTGCCGCCAAAAGGTCCCCGTGCGTGTGGCTCCCACTCGTCTAAGAGTTCGAGGGCCCGGTTTTTCGGTGATCCTGAGAGTGTGCCGGCCGGGAAGTTTGCTCGCAGCACGTCGAGGGCACTCTGGTCGGCGGCGATATCCCCTTCGACGGTTGAGACAAGGTGCAGAATATGTGAAAACTGTTGGACGATCATGAAGTCAGACACTTCGACGCTGCCGGGCGCACAGACGCTGGAGATCTCTGACTTCGCCAGCTCTACGAGTTGCATATGCTCTTCGCGTTCTTTCGGGTCAGCTAAGAGCTCTTCACCGATTGAACGAACTGAGCGTGACGGATCTTTAGGTTTCGAACCACCAATCGGGTGGGTCAAAACCCGATTGTCTTTGACCGATACCAACGTTTCAGGTGAGGCACCGACCAGGTGGTAGACCCCTTCACGGTCCGGGTATTCGAACGTGTAGAGGAACATGTAGGGACTGGGATTGATGGCTCGCAGCACGCGGTAGGTGTCAAAAGCGGTCGCCGTAGTCGGCGTTGTGAAGCGTCGCGATATCACCAATTGCGAGACTTCACCATCGCGAATCGATTGCTGAGTTTTGCGCACGGCCGCCAGAAAGTCCTGCTCGTGCCACGAATGATCGATCTGGGGTGAGAAGTCTTGATTCAGCCAGCCTGCAGGTGCATATGACACCGGATCGGCTACTGGTTCAGCAAGCCGCCGGGTCATGTCGTCGAGCCGAGCCACAGCACGATCATAAGCACCATCGACACCCGTGGATTGACCATCAAAGTTAATGGCATTGGCGACCAGGGTGACGGTGCCATCCCAGGCATCATAAATCGCAAGATCGGTCACCAGGTTCATAGCCATAGATGGCAGGTTCAGGTCATCCTGAGGACCGTCGCCAAGTTCAACCCATGCGCGGACAGTATCCCAGCCAAGAAAGCCGACAAATCCTGAAACTAAGTGCGGCAGGGTGTCGGAGATATCAGCCCGTGCATCGGTGACGAGAAACGCTAGAGATGCTTCGAGGACCTCTAACGGGTTGCCGGTAGCTGGGACTCCCTCGGGGACATTTCCTTGCCACACGGCTTGGCCATTGTGTTCGGTGAGGGTAGCTGCAGTACCGGCTCCGATGAACGAGTAGCGCGACCAAGTGCCGTCCTGCCCGGCCGATTCCAAGAGGAAGGTGCCGGGTGCATCATTTGCTAGACGCCGATAGATCCCCACCGGAGTGAGACCATCGGGCAGCAGCGTGGTGGTCACGGGGATGACCTTGTGGTCGGCTGTTGCTAGTTCATGAAATGTTTCCCGAGTGGGAAATACTGGACCAATATCACGCATTATGTTCTTTCATCGGGGCAAATATTATTCGGCGCTGGTGACGTTCAACTGCCGGTCGGTAAAGCAGGAGACTGTACCAGTGTGACATGCCGGACCGTGTTGATTGACTTTCACTAGAAGGGTGTCGCTATCGCAATCTAACGCCACGGATACCACGTGTTGAGTATGTCCGGAAGTATCACCTTTACGCCAGAACTCGGAGCGTGAGCGGGACCAGTACCAAGCTCGACCTGAAGTTAACGTCAGGTGGAGTGCGTGATCGTTCATCCACCCCAGCATTAAGACCTGGTGGGATTCGGCGTCTTGCACGATAGCGGGGATCAACCCATCAGGATTCCGCTTCAACTGTGCCGCGATCGTCGGATCGAGATCGGAGTCGGGTAGTGAAACTTCAGAATTGTTCATGATGGATCTAGTCTAGGACGGCTTGTCTCCTGTTGCCACTGATCAACACGTGATAATTTCACATATGTGACAAAAATTTCTGCGGGATCCAACAGTTATGACGGCGACGACTTCGTTGCTGCCTCCCGTGCTGCCCTCGTAGCTGCACTGTACGCTGCGGGGCCAAATGAGCCCACCCTAGTCGAACAGTGGCAAACTCAGCATCTGGCAGCATCGGTGTATCTTCGCGAAAATCCGCATCAGGTCACGACGCGGGCATCCGGTCCGACTGCCACTGCAACGAAAACGGCCATCGCGCAGCTTGGTGAGGAATCGACGTCTCGCAAAGCATTTTATAATTTAGTTCGCAAAATTGGTGACGGTCCTGAGGGTCCGCCTGCAGAAGCTCGCGGCTCGGTGTTTTCCCGGCTACGTCGCGCGGTGTTTGACCGTCGTGAAGAGGTTGAGTCGCTTTTGCTCGAGTTCTTTGTACATACCGAAGACGTCCGTCGCGCCCAAGCTCGTTGGGCACCACGCAAGCTCACTGACGCCTATGCTGATGCACTATTTGAGCAATTGCGTGAACAGGCTAGAAAGCATTATGCCCAGGCAAAAACCGGGTACGTGCTGGTGCGCACCAATGGAGAACGAATTGTTGCAAAACGTGGCACGACGCTTACGTATGTGACCGGACCGGCCGGCGAGCTGGTACTCCATGCTCTTGGCCGACCCGATCACGCACTCGTGTTAATTGATCGTCCGTAGGCTCGCTTAGCGGCGGACCGGGAAGCCTGCCGCTTCAATGGCCTGTTTGACCTGGTCGATCATATCGTCGGGACCATAGTGGAAGAGCGATGCGGCCAGGACCGCCGTGGCACCAGCCTCGATTGCCGGCGGGAAGTGTGCTGGTTCGCCTGCGCCGCCCGAAGCGATGAGTGGTACGGACACTGCTGCACGAATGGCGCGAATCATGTCGAGATCGAAACCATCGCGGGTGCCGTCTGCATCAATCGAGTTGATCAGAATCTCGCCAACACCGCGTTCTTCGGCCTCTTTAACCCAGGCAATGGCATCTAAACCGGTGCCTTCCATGCCACCTTTAACCATGACTTCATAGCCAGATGACATGTCCGGGTTGGCTTTGGCATCCAGCGACAGCACAAGTACTTGCGCGCCCCAGGTGGTCGAGATTTCATTGAGCAGATCTGGATTTGAGACCGCAGCGGAGCTGACCGAGACTTTATCGGCACCGTTGCGCAGCAGTTGATCGACATGCTCTACGCTGCGGATGCCACCGCCGACGGTCAACGGAATAAAGACCTCTTTGGCTGTGGTGTTGACCAATTCGTAGGTGGTCTCTCGGTTTTCGGTCGTTGCAGTGACATCCAGGAAAGTGATCTCATCGGCGCCTGCGGCATTGTAACGATGTGCGAGCTCTGATGGGTCTCCAGCATCCTGGAGATTCTCGAAATTGACGCCTTTGACGACGCGGCCGTTGTTGACATCCAGGCATGGGATGACGCGAATTGCAGTACTCATTGTATTCCTCGCGGTTGATGTTATGGGTTAAATGCGTATGGCGTGAATTGCCGAAGCCAGAATGGCCTTGGCGCCCATTTCGTAAAGCTCGTCCATGATGCGGTTCATATCTTTTTTCTTCGCCATCGATCGAACTGCGACCCAGTTTTCGTCGGCCAAAGAGGAGATCGTTGGTGATTCGATTCCCGGTGTGACTTTTAAGGCAGCTTCCATGTGCTCTTTTGGCACGTCGTAGTCGACCATCACGTATTCACGGGCGACCAGTACACCTTGCAGACGCTGAATAAGCTTATCGAGAGCCGCCGGATGTTTGCCCTTCTGACCGATCAAAACTGCTTCGGAGCGTAGGATCGGATCGCCCAGGATTTCCATCCCCGCAGCTTTGAGCGTGGACCCTGTCTCCACGACATCAGCGATAGCATCTGCCACGCCAAGGGTCACAGAGGATTCCACGGCACCGTCCAGGTGGACAATACGGTCTGGTTGAATCTCGGAAGATTGCAGGTAGTCAGCAAGGAGACCATCGTAGGAGGTCGCGATACGTTTTCCGGCTAACTCCTCAACGGCACGAAACGCACCGGTTGGGGTAGCGAAACGAAACGTAGAGCGAGCAAAGCCAAGGCCCATAAGCTCCTCGGCAGCGTCACCGACCTGGGCATCAAGAAATAGGTCTCGTCCGGTCAGCCCGGCATCCAGGGTGCCTTTTGCCACGTAGATAGCGATATCTCGCGGCCTCAGGTAGAAGAACTCCACACCATTGTCCGGGTCTACGAGCACCAGTTCTTTAGAGTCACGACGTTGCCGATAGCCAGCTTCGACGAGCGTTTCACGAGCTGCATCGGACAACGAGCCCTTGTTGGGCACAGCAATGCGCAACATATTGCGTTCGATTCTCCTAGTTAGAGGTATTTGTAGACGTCTTCCAAGGAGATGCCTTTCGCCAGCATCATGACTTGGAGATGATAGAGCAACTGAGAGATTTCCTCAGCGGCCTCATCATTGGTTTCGTAACGTGCAGCCATCCAGACCTCGGCGGCCTCTTCGACAACTTTCTTGCCGATCGCATGCACCCCAGCATCGAGTTGCTTTACCGTCCCGGAGCCTTCCGGACGGGTGCGCGCTTTTTCATTCAGTTCAGCAAAAAGTTCTTCGAAGGTTTTCACAGTACTATCGTAATTGCTCATCATGGGGTTCTTAGACATCGCGGTACTTCATGACGCAGCTGTTTAGGAATCTGTCGACGTCGTTGGTGCTTGGCGCAGCCTTGGGTCTGGCATAAGCGTTTCGACCGCGGGTTTTTCTCGTGCCCGTGCTCGCGCCCACACGAAGAATCCGATCAGCGTAAACACACCGTAAAACAAGTACATGAAGGCTGAGGCGTAGTATCCGGCAGAAAACAGCAGCGGCACTCCAACAATGTCGACGATGACCCAGATGAGCCAGAATTCAACCCAGCCTTTGGCCATGCCGTAGGTCGCCAACAGGGAACCAATAAACGTCCATGCATCGGCCCAGACGGGTTCGAAGGAACCGAGCACTCTGAATAGCGGTGTCAGTGCGATGGTGCCACCAATGAGTATGACCATCAACCAGATGCGTACTGGCCAGGAGGCCCACTCGGGGACTATCGCGCTATCTTCTCCAGACGAAGTCCGGGCAGTTTTGGATTGCCGCCACTGCACCCAACCGTAGACCGAGACCACGATAAACATGATTTGTCGTCCGGCCTGTCCGAGCAAATTTGCGGAATCTGCATCACCAAACAGACTGCTCAAAAACACTGTGAGCAGTGTGGCGTTACCAATGATGCCAACAGGCCAGGCCCACACTTTTCGCCGCATGCCACCGAGAGCGGACGCGAGCCCAAAAACGTTGCCAAAAACTTCGCGCATCAATAGCCCACCGCCACCAACCGGGATGGTCCAGTTGAATAGATCAATGAGCCACTGCATTGTAAGTCCCCTTAGCGTTGGGCGGTGCGCGCTAACTCGCGTAATTCGTCGATAGCTTTTGCCGGATCGGCTGCAGAATACACGGCAGAGCCTGCAACGAACACATCGGCCCCTGCTTCTGCGGCCCGTTCAATAGTATCGGCAGATACTCCCCCGTCAACTTGGAGCGCAATAGGCACGCCAGAATCTTCAATAGCTTTGCGGGCGCGTTGAATTTTGGGCAGCACAACGTCCAAGAACGACTGCCCTCCAAAACCTGGTTCAACGGTCATTAACAACACCATGTCGAGTTCAGTGAGCATATCCATATACGGTTCAATCGGCGTGGCCGGCTTCAGCGCCATAGAGGCTTCAGCGCCACGGGCCCGGAGCTCTCGTGCGAGACGGATTGGTGCGCCAGAGGCTTCCACATGGAAGGTGACCGATTCGGCACCGAGATCTGCATAGTCCGGTGCCCAACGATCTGCGTCTTCGATCATGAGATGGATATCGAGTGGTTTGTCGGTTGCTGCCCGAATGGCTTTCACTACCGGAGCGCCCATTGTGAGGTTCGGCACGAAATGATTGTCCATAACATCGACGTGGATCGCGTCGGACGTGTCAATGCGGGCAATTTCTTCGGCCAGCCGGGAGAAATCAGCTGACAGAATGGACGGATTGATGGCAATACCGGTCACGAGCGGGCTCCTTGAAAAAACAGTACAGATTTCTTGGTGGTTAGCGGGTCAGCAGGGCAAAAAACATGGCATCAGTGCGATGTTGATCGGGCCATAACTGCACCATATTGGAATCATCCTCACCCGAGGTGATAGTGTCACGCCGCAACATTGACTCTGCATCATGATGTTTGGCAACGCTCTGGATGGCCGTGGCGGAATCGAGTAGCTGCACTTCGGGGTGACGCTTCATAACATCGCTGACCTGCAGTGTGGTTTCGGCAATTTGTGGCGAACATGTGACATATGCGAGGAGGCCGCCGGGTTTTAGCATCGCGACTGCGGCGTCCAACAGTTGCGATTGAAGTTGTGTGAGGGTTGCCAGGTCCTGCGGAGTGCGCCGCCAACGTGATTCTGGACGACGGCGCAGCGCACCGAGCCCAGTACATGGGGCATCCAGCAATATACGGTCGAATCGTTGCGCATTTGCTGGATCGTCGCCGAGTGCTTGACCTTCGGCCACTGACGTCGTCCACACATTCTCATCTACAACGCGCAGGGCTTGTTGTACGAGCTTGGTGCGGTGTTCTGAGACATCGTTGGCTTGCAGTGTGGCACCCTGGATTTGAGCTAGTGAGGCAAGCACGGCTGCCTTACCGCCCGGACCGGCAGACATATCCAACCACACTTCGCCCTGTCTCACATCGCGAGCACCGGCCAGCGCCCGAGCGGTCAGCTGCGAACCGATGTCTTGAACACGCACGCTCCCGTCGGCAACTCCTGGGATGCGTCCAGCGTCACCACCAGAAAATACAGCGGCATCGGGCGCAAGTGTTGAGGACTCGGCCCCGTATTCAAGTACAGGTTCCAGATCACCTATGCCAGGCAGTGCGATGAGGTTTAGCTCCGGTGCAATGTTATTGGCCTCCAAAACTCGGTGAAAGTCGTCGGGATTGCGACCGTGTGTCACCAGTGATTGCTTGATGGCACGCAAGATCCAGGTCGGGTGGGCATATCGGATCGACAGGTCGGTGTCTGATGTACCCGGTGCCAGTTGCTCGAGCCATTCGTCCATAGTGTGCTGGGTGACTTTGCGTAACACAGCATTGACCAGGCCCGAGGGGCCTGCCCCAACTTGGGCACGCACGAGTGCAACGGTCGTGTCGAGTGCCGCATGGTCCGGAACGCGCATATTGAGCAGCTGGTGGACGCCGAGCCGCAGAGCATCAAGGACTGGCTTGTCGAGTTTTTTGATGGGACGGTCAACACATTTGCCCAGTATTGCGTCGTAGGTTCCGAGCGAACGCAGGGTGCCATACGTTAATTCGGTGGCAAATGCAGCATCTTGGCGGTCGAGTTTATTGCGACGAATTCTTGTGGGCAGTATGAGGTTGGCGTAGGCATCTTCGGTAGTGACAGCCTGCAAAATTTGAAATGCGGTCAACCGTGCCGGATCGGCACTGCGCTTACGCTGTGATGGCGCATTAGCGGAGTATTGCCGCTGACCTGACGACTGACCGCGGTTGCGCTGACGGCCTTTCGTATTCCGGCGGTCTCGTGAAGTATCGTCTGCCAAACTATTCGTCCTTAATGCGTTTCAAACTCAGTTGGATGCGTGTTGGAGGTATGGATCCAGATGGATTCATCTACCCCGCGTGCCCAGTCGGTGGCCCGCATCATTTTTTTGCCCGCTGGTTGAACTTGCGTCAGCTCAATGGCACCATCTTGGCATACCAGCAGCACTCGTTTGGGTTCCAGAATGAACTGGCCGGGTTCCTTATCGTGCACTGGTGCATCCGTCACACCAACGGCGCTTCCAACTTTAAACCGCTGCGCTGTGATAGCTTCGCCTTCCAACATGCCCCATGCTCCGGGGTCCGGGGACGCCCCATTGATCAGGCCACGAACGGCTTCGGCGGGTTGGGCAGGATCAATATGTACTTGGTTGCTGGAGATTTTCGGTGCCCAACTCACGTCGCCTTGTTGTGGCGTTGCCACCGCGGTCCCAGACGAAATGTCTGTCAGCGTCGTCGAGAGTAGCTCCGCCCCGGTCACTGCAAGGTCAGCGAGTACCTCGCCGGCAGTTTCTGCTGGTTGTAGTGGCCGTTCCACGGTAGAGAAGACCGGACCGGTATCGAGCCCGGCTTCCAGCTGGAATACCGCAGCCCCTGTTTGTGGTTGCTGGTCAATAATTGCCCATTGGACAGGTGCAGCACCCCGATAGGCCGGGAGCAACGAAAAGTGCAGGTTCACCCAGCCTTGAGGCAACAGGTCGAGTACGTGTTGTGGCAAGAGCCCACCATAAGCCACAACCGCACCGAGATCGGGTTGAAGATACTGAATTGCAGCAATCGCTTCGGCACCATCTTCGGTGTTGAAAGCATCCGTTTTGATGATCGGTAGTTTCAGTTCTGCTGCGCGTATAGCAACGGGTGATGGGGTGAGGACGCGTTTGCGTCCTACTTTCGCGTCGGTTCGGGTCAGCACGCCGACAACATCATGGCCGGCATCCATCAGAGCGTTCAGTGATGCGACGGCGGGTTGTGGCGTTCCAGCAAAAAGAATTCTCATGAACGTCCCCGGGTCGCGGGAGAACCGAAGGCAGCGCCTGTGCCAAATGTGGAGCTGATCTCGGCGGAACGTTCTGCGTTGACCCGTGTGGTGGCTTCAGTGAAGTCTTTGGAAGCCATTGCTCGGCGGGCCTGCCGGAATTCGTCGCCGATGAGACGGTCAACGAACAGGTAGCCATCCAAATGGTCGGCCTCATGCTGGAGCATACGCGCAAAGAGCCCTTCACCCTCGTAGTCGACGGTGTTGCCGTCAACATCGACGCCGGAGACCTTCGCGTACTGGGCCCGTGGAGGAGTGTAGTACAGCTCGGGTACCGACAGGCAGCCTTCTCTGGGCTCATCGGTGATCTCACCCCAGGTTTCCAGAACAGGGTTGAGTACATGACCTCGACGATCGTCAAGGTGAAACACGAAGATCGCTTGTCCGATGCCAACCTGTGGACCGGCAAGACCAACACCTGAGACAGCATCCATGGTTTCATGCATGGAATCAATGAGACGTTTCAGTCCCGCTGTGCCAAACCGACTGGCTGGCACCGGGGATGTCTGACTACGCAGTACTGGATCAGGAACGGTCCGTATAGATAAAACACTCACGGGATAAGACTACCCAAACCATGGAGGCTTAGAACCATCGTGTGAACGAGTCCTTCACGATTGTTGCGGTACCCCGACCGGCGGGCCGATTGGTTGCAGCGGGTTTGGCGCCGCATCGACGGCCTGCTGATATTCCCATACTTGGCGCAGTGCCCAGAACTTTTGCCAATGCTGCGGCAGTGTTTGGGGGTTGGCCTGATAGGCGGCGACTTCCGTTTCTCCGATGGCTACACCAAGCAGCATGGCGTCTTGACCGTATGCCCATGGTTCCCATGCCCCCGTCTGAGCATCAACCAGTGATTCTTCGGCTTTGAAACCTGCAGCCAACTGCATGACCACATTAGGACTGAGACTTTTCACACGACCAGCACGGTCTGTCCCGCGAGTCTTATAGTCGATCAGACACACGCGCCCGCCGATTTCGGCGACTAAGTCCAGCGTGCCGGCGTAACCGACCGTGGAATTCCACACGGTAATTTCTGCAGCGAGCGGTTTGACCTCAAAGTTGTGCCACCATTCGTCAAACCTATCCGCGAAACCACTCTCATTGTGCTGGGCCAGTACATCGCGGGTCTCCGCCATCGTATGTGGCATACCCAGGGCGCGCAGGGCCACCTGTTCAGCATAGTTGTGCACCCGGTCTCCGCGTGCCGCAGCACCATCACGAAAACGGTCCGCGGCGTCATTCGATTGGCGCGCCAACGTCTTCAATTTCGCATGTGATCCGACGGCCTCGGCCAATCGCGCATCAGAAATGAGATGTGAGGTGGCCATATGACTTGCCCAGCCGGTCAGGTCCATGTGTTGTTGCCCAATCACCGTGGTGATGGACGGGACTTCGGGAAGCCCTGTCGTGGATCTGGAATACATTCTTCCGGCATTGGTTTGGTGGGCAAGTTGAGGTTGTGTCATGTCCTCCATTATGAGTCATTGCGTGGACACGCTAAGCGTTTCTGTCGTCGATGAAACACACTGGTGAGTCTGATTTGCGCTTTTGAATTTTGATTGGGTATAGTTTCAATCTGTTGGACGCACGGTGAACACTAGATACGTTGATCACAAGCGTTCTGCGGATGTAGCTCAGCTGGCTAGAGCACCACCTTGCCAAGGTGGGGGTCGCGGGTTCGAATCCCGTCATCCGCTCGCAACACCCTCAGGGTGGGGTGGCCGAGTGGTGAGGCAGCGGCCTGCAAAGCCGCGTACGCGGGTTCGATTCCCGTCCCCACCTCGATCGGATTTCCGACATTGCAGCAAGGCTGCTAGTGTAGGAATCTGCAAGACTTGCGTTTCATATGATGAGACTCAAGCGCGATTGGCGCAGTTGGTTAGCGCGCTTCCCCGACACGGAAGAGGTCACTGGTTCGAATCCAGTATCGCGCACAGAATTACTCGAGTAATTCACGCGGATGTAGCTCAGCTGGCTAGAGCACCACCTTGCCAAGGTGGGGGTCGCGGGTTCGAATCCCGTCATCCGCTCTGATGTTGCTATGAGGCCTCGATTCTTGAGAATCGGGGCCTCAGTTGCGTTTCAGGTACCCAGGCCGAAGGCATGGGTACCTTTTAGGTTAGGGAGCTTTTTCGCCCAGCTGACCTTCACGGGCAAGCGCGGTCATACGTGAGACCGTGCGAAAGTACTTTTTCATATACCCGCCGGCCATCATGTCTTCGGTAAAGAGCTGTTCAAAAGGCACACCCGAGGCGACCACCGGAACGTCTTTGTCGTAGAGCCGGTCAGCCAGCACGACGAAACGCAATGCCATCGCTTGTTCGGTAATAGTCGTGACGTTACTCAGAACTAATACGTCAACATCTTTTACTAGTTCACGGTAACGCGAAGGATGCACCCGCGACAGGTTGTTTGTCAGCGCAGTCCAATCATCGAATGCAAAGATTTGCTCTTCTGGGAAATGCTGCTGTGCGGTGTCTAGTTCCGCGCCGGCTGTAACCGGCTCCGGTGCTGCTTCGAGTCCGCGGTGCCGATAGTCTTCACCATCCACCCGTATCGTTTCGAACTGATCAGACAGCACTTGAATTTCGCGTTTAAAGTCCTGCGCAGCGAAACGCCCCTCCCCCAATGCTCCGGGGAGGGTATTTGACGTGGCAGCGAGTTTCACGCCGGCATCGGAGAGT
This sequence comes from Yaniella soli, assembly GCF_054782375.1. Lineage (NCBI taxonomy): Bacteria > Bacillati > Actinomycetota > Actinomycetes > Micrococcales > Micrococcaceae > Yaniella > Yaniella soli. The sequence goes on along the minus strand of NZ_BAAGSP010000001.1, from coordinate 131,538 downwards.
TCGCGCATCAGCCGCGACATCAACACCGTATCGCCAGGATCGTCGAGTTCGAATTCGTCAATGCACACCAACGAGTACTCTTTGAGAACCTCCACAGTGGTGGTAAAGCTGAGAGCTCCCACCAAGTTCGTGTACTCGACGAAGGTTCCGAAGGCTTTTTTCTCGCCGGGAGCTGCATGCCATAGCGACGCGAGTAAGTGCGTTTTGCCGACGCCGAATCCGCCATCCAAATAAACGCCGTTTGGCGCGCCGGGCGAATTCTTCTTCGCTTTGCGAGCGAACCAGGACAAAATGCCACCGGATGTACTACGTCGATCCATCGATGCAGCAAATTCACGAAGACGCTCTACTGCCTCGGCCTGAGACGGATGGGCAGGATCAGGAATATATGTGTCGAACGAGACCTCGCCAAAGCGGTACGACGGGTGAAATCCCGCCAAGAGTTCTTCGGGGGAAACCTTCGGGTCCCTCTCCGAAAGAGCTACGATTTCAGTCACGTGATATCCAATCCATATTGCTTCGCGGCGTGATGAGGACCGTCCCTTGAGGTGGCCAACCACTACATCCTAGAACGCACGCCTACATCGGGTTCACTATTACTTTTTAATATGCGCTAAGAAGTAGTAGTGTGACGCACCCCCGTGGCAATTAACACACATCCTTGTATCCTTAATACTCGAATATGCCACTTCTTGAACGGCAAACCTCTACTGAAAGGGAACCCCCTTATGAGTGCACAAGTCCCCGTAGAACCTTCAGACTATGCCCACCCGGAAAAGCTCGTTTCCACCGCGTGGGTTGCGGAGCATAAAGACAACCCAAACGTCGTTGTGCTCGAATCCAATGAAGATACGTTGCTGTATTCGACTGGCCACATCCCCGGTGCCCTAAAGATTGATTGGCACACAGAACTCAACGATCCGGTCACCCGTGATTTCATCGGCCCCGAGGCCTTCGCAAAAATGGCTGCTTCCAAGGGGATCAGTCGCGACTCCACCGTCATCTTCTACGGCGACAAGTCAAACTGGTGGGCAGCCTACGCCCTCTGGGTTTTCACACTGTACGGTCACGAAGATATTCGTCTCATGAACGGCGGTCGCGATAAGTGGATTGCTGAAGGACGCGAAGTCACACGCGACACACCAACAGTCACTGAAACCGATTACCCGGTCGTCTCCCGTGATGACGAAACCGAACGCGCCAATAAAGCCCAGGTACTCGACAGTGTTGGTACGCTGCCGCTCATTGATGTGCGTTCCACCGCCGAGTACACCGGCGAAACGACCCATATGGCTGGTTACCCACAGGAAGGCACCCTGCGTGGCGGCCATATCCCCACAGCGGAATCAGTTCCATGGGCAACAGCAGCCAATGAAGATGGCACATTCAGGTCCCGTGATGAGCTGACCAAGCTCTATGCCGACGACGCTGGCTTAGGCAAATCTGACCAGGTCATCGCTTACTGCCGTATCGGTGAACGTTCCGCCCATACCTGGTTCGTGCTGCGTCACCTGCTCGGGTATGAATCGGTCCGCAACTATGACGGTTCATGGACCGAATGGGGCAATAGCGTTGGTGTCCCAATCGTTGTTGGTGAAGAACCCGGACAGGCACCAAACTAAGCTTTACTTCACCGCCAAGCCGGTGCCGGGGTATAGCCCGGCACCGGCTTGGCGTCTTAACCACGCAACGCGTTAGAATAAGTGTCGGATCAACCAGAGAAAGGAGCCCATTGGCTGTTCACACCCCTGATGTTCTGCAAGAGATCATCGATGATTTCCATGACTTAGCTGAGGAACAACGCCTCGAACTCCTCCTGGAATTCTCCGATAATCTCCCGGAACCACCGCAGCGCTACGCCGGCCATGAAGCCGAGATGGAACAGGTCGTCGAGTGCCAGACCCCGTTATTTTTGGCGTTAGAGTACTCTGACGACGATGATCCTGAAGTAACAGTGATCATTTCAGCACCACCAGAAGCGCCGACGACCCGCGGCTTCGCGGGAGTGCTCATCGAAGGGCTCTCCGGTAAGCACGCTTCAACGATCTTGTCGGTCCCAGACGACATCCCCAATAAGCTTGGACTGACCAACGCCTTGACGCCGCTGCGTCTGCGCGGTATGACGGCGCTCCTGGGACGCATCAAACGCAACATCTCAGAACATCTCTCATGAGTACAACCCCATCTGGCGCTACACCAGCACTGCGTACTGTCCTCGAGGCAGGGCTCTGGCATCGAGTCTATGAATATGATCACGATGACGCAGTCAAGGGCTTCGGTGCTGAGGCCGCTGACAAACTCGGGTTCGACCCCCGCAGTATTTTTAAAACCCTGGTAGTCACGACACCAACCGGTCAATGTGTGAGTGCCGTGTTGGCCGTGGCAGATATGCTGCACCCAAAAAGAGTGGCAAAAGCGCTCAAGGTAAAAAGCGTGCACATGGCTGACCCAGGTCGGGCTCAGCAGAAGACCGGCTACGTACTCGGTGGCATTTCACCACTTGGGCAAAGGACAGGCATCCCCATGCTGGTAGACACTACGGTTGAACAGTTGGATACGATCATTGTCTCCGGCGGACAGCGAGGCCTGTCGCTCGAGCTGCGTGTCACTGATTTCCTAGAGCTGACAGCCGCCCGAGTCGCACATATCCGCCGATAGAGCTCATCGACCGAGCCCGGTTGCTTGCCCACGTGTTGCAGTGAGTGCTTCCGCGATCGAATTTTCTACCGCTTGCAACGCTTCAGCAATCGCTGGTTGTGATTCCCTCGCTTGCTCGTGAAATTCATTGAGCCGTGCTCTCATCGTCCTGTTTTGCTCGCCAGGAAAGACCGCGGCAAGTACGTTCGTTGAGTACAGCAACTGCACGACGGGCCACGCTGTCGCATCCAGAGCTGTGTCGCGCCCCATGAGCGTGCCACGAAGCCGGACGTAGATATCCATGCGCGCATACGACTCTTGAGGAATATAGCGTGTTCGCGGTATCAGGCCTAAGAAACGTTTTTTGCTGACGATGACTTCGCCACGCTGTTCCAAGTTTCTCATGAGGGCATCCATCAGTGCCGGACGCGAGAACCTGTTGATCCACTGCTCGGCATCTTGAGGTTCTGGAGCATCGGCAATGATGCGCAGTACCGCGTCAAGCGGTTCCTCCAGATCAACCTCGGCGGACTCATGAACCGTCACCAAGTCTTGGGTCACGTTGATACTTCCACGGCGCGCCAAATCGGTTAACACGGCCCCTGCCACCCCGACTCGAATGGTGTGCGATTGGGCGAGGAGTCTGCCAGCATCATCGAGACAGGTCAGCAGATAGTATTCCGGGAGATTTAACGACCGGCCTGGAACTTCCTGGGGAGTTGACATCATGATCCTATTGTCTCTGCTTTTGTACCCGGTATAGCGAATTAGCCAGTGCTCCGGTGTGTCTGACCTAACAACCAGGTGTGTTATCTTGTTGTTTGGTCAGAAAACGTTCGGTTCCTGTCGCCCATCCATCAGCGATCATGGTGCGCATTTCACCAATGGTTGCGGTGACGTTTTTTGTTTCAGCGATGATGGGGAGAAAATTGCCGTCTCCACCCCAGCGCGGCACAATGTGCTGATGAAGATGGGCTGCGATGCCCGCTCCCCCAGCTTTGCCCTGATTCATTCCCAAGTTGAATCCAGCGGCTCGTGAGACGTCGCGGAGTACTTCCATCCCTATTTGCGTAAGTTGAGCAAACTCTGCTGTTTCGTCGATCGTCAGATCTGGATAGTCGGGCAAGTGCCGGTACGGGCACACCAACATATGACCGGGATTATATGGGTAAAGATTCATCACCACGTAACACGTCGTACCCCGTGCCACGATCAGTGAGGTTTCGTCGTCTCGTTGCGGGGCAGCACAGAACGGACAGGAGGCCTCATCGGTCACTTGACTTTGTCCTTTGGCCACATAAGCCATCCGATGAGGCGTCCATAGTCGGTCAAAAGCATCGGGCACACCAGGTAATGCAAAATTATCGGTGACTGCTGCATCGTGATTTGCACTGTGGTCTGCCATGATGTCTTACACCTGCTGACGTTGTTCTATTGCGGTGACAATCCGCTCGATAGCCTCATCGACTGGAATGCCGTTGTCCTGAGATCCATCCCGGTAACGGAAGGATACCGCATTGGCCTCAGCATCCTCTCCCCCTGCAATGAGCACAAACGGCACTTTTTGCTTGGATGCAGTACGAATCTTCTTGGGGAACCGATCGCTAGAGTCATCCACCTGGGCGCGAATGCCGTGTGCTTTCAGCTTGTCAACGACGTCGTACATGTAGTCGTTGAATGCATCAGCTACGGGAATCGCGACGACCTGTTCTGGGGCTAACCATGCTGGGAAGGCACCGGCATAGTGTTCCGTAAGCACCGCCATAAACCGTTCGATGGATCCAAAGAGCGCGCGGTGAATCATGACCGGACGCTGACGGTTGCCATCGGCGGCCTGATACTGCAGATCAAAACGTTCTGGCAGGTTAAAGTCCAACTGCATGGTGGACATCTGCCAGGTACGACCGAGTGCATCGCGTGCCTGAACTGAAATTTTCGGGCCGTAGAATGCCGCACCGCCCTCGTCATCAACGAGCTCGAGGCCTGAAGCCGCGGCGACATCCGCTAATACTTGGGTGGCGTTGTCCCAAACCTCGTCACTGCCCACATACTTTTCTGGGTTCTTAGTGGACAGCTCCAGATAGAAATCATCTAGCCCGTAGTCTTTGAGTAGATCGAGCACGAAGTTGAGCGTGGTGGTCAGCTCATCTTTCATCTGGTCTTCTGTACAATAAATGTGGGCGTCGTCCTGGGTCATACCGCGCACACGAGTCAGCCCGTGGACCACACCGGACTTCTCGTAGCGATAGACCGAACCGAACTCGAACAGTCGCAAAGGCAGTTCGCGATAGGAGCGACCACGCGATGCAAAGATGAGGTTGTGCATCGGGCAGTTCATGGGTTTCAGGTAGTAATCCACACCGGCTCGGGTTACCTCACCGGTGGTCTCATCAACGACCTCATCGACGTGCATCGGAGGAAACATGCCGTCTGCATACCATTCCAGGTGACCTGAGGTTTCATACAGGTTTTGTTTGGTGATGTGTGGAGTGTAGACGAACTCGTACCCGGCTTGTTCGTGGCGTTTGCGCGAGTAATCTTCCATCTCTTTGCGGATGATCCCGCCCTTGGGGTGGAATACCGGCAGACCGGAGCCCAGTTCATCAGGGAACGAGAACAGATCGAGCTCGGCACCAAGTTTGCGGTGATCGCGACGCTCAGCTTCGGCGATGCGCTCTTGGTAGGCCACCAGGTCGTCCTTGGAGGCCCAGGCGGTACCGTAAATGCGTTGCAGCTGTGGGTTGGATTCCGATCCGAGCCAGTAGGCGCCTGCGGCACGGGTCAGCGCAAAGCCGTTCGCGATAAGTTTGGTTGATGGGATGTGTGGACCACGGCACAGGTCTTTCCAGACCACCGCGCCTTTGCGGTCCAGATTGTCATAGATAGTGATTTCGCCGGCACCAATTTCTACGGCGGCGCCATCCGCGTCAGCTTCGTCGTCGTGTTGACGGTCCATGAGATGCAATTTATAAGGCTCATCGGCCAGTTCTTCTCGGGCGACTGCTTCTGCTACGGCGCGGCGGTCGAAGGTCTGGTTGGCTTTGACGATACGCATCATCCGCTTCTGGATCTGTTTGAGATCATCCGGGGTGAATGGTTCATCAACGTCAAAGTCGTAGTAGAAACCTTCTTGGACGTAGGGGCCAATACCAAGCTTGGCTTCGGGATACATCTCTTGGACGGCTTGGGCAAGCACGTGTGCGGTTGAGTGACGCAGCACTTCGAGTCCTGCTTGGTCCGTGATGTCGACGCGCTCGATGGTTGAGCCTTCGGGGATGACACGAAAGAGGTCTTGTAGATTGCCATCTACCCTCATCACTACCGTAGTTTTTTCGTCACCGAACAGGTCATTTCCTGTTGTACCTTCAGCTACCTGGATGGCTTCTTGGTCTACGGTAATGGATATTTCTTTAGGTTCGGCCACGTGCCAATTCCTCCTTGGGTTAAGCTTTGTATCCGATGGCATACTGGACCACCGATAAGCCACCCGCCATTGTATCTGCTTGGCTCACGGTTTGCAGGTTGACGGTGGCTACTGTTGACCATCGAGTTGGATATCAATGACGACGCGAACCGGGTCATCAAGCATTGTCACAGCATAGGGACGTTGTTCATCGAGCCCGATGATGTAGTTACTGGTGGCTTCCCAAGGCGCAAAACTCACAACCGTACCGGCTGCTTCGGTATCCAGGTCTGTGATGTGTGTGCCGTGTTCGAGCATTTCTGCGTCGTCGGGACTGACCAGCTCGTCTTCCTCTAACAGTTCCGGTGGTGTGGTCCCTGATACAACCACTTCGAGGTAAGCTGCGTCGTCGGTCTCAACGGGTAGGCCCCGGCCAGGTTCCACCGGCTCGTCGGTATATTGCGCCATGTAACTTGGGGCGCCACTGCCACTATGTTGAATGACGATGCGTTCAAAATCGCCCTGGACCGCGGAGCGGACTTCGGTGGGATAAATACCGTGAGTATCCCCATAACTTGGCCATTCGTCGGATTCATAGGGCTCGGTAGAAAATTCACCAACCGGGTCGGTGGAGACTTCTGCGGTTTCCTCGTCAGCAGTTTCGGTTTCGTCCTGAATATCTCCACCTGGACTGAGGGTGACTTCTTCGCCTGCGGTTGGAGCTGGTGGAGGCTCTTGGTCTGCTGTCTCGTCTTGGGCCCCGCATCCGGCGAGGAAAAGTCCTGCGGTGATGATGGTAGCCAGTGTGAGTCGTGTCTGGCGAGTTTTCGAGGGGGTGCGCATACGGTATCCATATTCAGTGGACGTTTTATGTCGTGCATTGCATTATGGAGTTAACGGTACCGCACAGGGGTTCGCTTGTCTTGACGTTGGGACCTCTACCGCGGGGTACCTTTACGTAATTGACTTTGGTGCAGCACGGTCGGTGCGACGGGAAGCTCAGCCATGCCAGCAAACCATTGCGACCAGTGGGTGCGTTGCGTATCCCAATAGTCTGGATCCGGTAGTGAGCTTGGCTCGTGCATATCCCAAGCATGGGTTGCCTGCACCGTGATGCCACGGGCGCCGGTGCGTCGGGTGGTGCCTTCGATCAGCAGTAATCGGGACGAGAACAGGCTATCTCCGGTGGCATGTTGTGCTTGGGCGAAAAAGGAAGTGTCGATAACGCCGGTGCTGTCGTCTACGGAAATGAAGACCACACGTTCTCCGGAACGCATAGGTGGGGTCTGGGTGGCAACGCGTACCCCCGCTATAAGTACCCGGGTGTGGTTGCGCAAGGTCAAGAGCTTGTCTGCCGTGGTGACACCGAGCGCATCTAAATACGGTTGGTGGGACTGCATCAGGTGTCCGGTAGCATCGATGGCCGTGAGATCTAGTTCGGTGCGAATGTTTTGTTCGGCGGTTGGTTGTGGGAAAAGCGCCGGAAGTGTTTCCAGTTCGGTGTCCCCCAGTGGCAGAGCTTGTTGACCGTCAACCTGTGTCCTGCCGGTGCGTAGGGTACGACCGGTACGGTCACGTTTGGTGGTGGAGTGCAGCAGCTCGAGGTGGTGGACGACATCTGTCCGGCTGAGACCGGTGGGCGGCAGCATACTGTCGAGTGCTCCGAGTTGGGCCAGGTTCTCAAAACTCTTTTTGCTCAACCGTGCCCGATCCCGGATATCTGCCAGACTGTCAAAAGGTTGGCCACGTATGATGCGTTGCATTTCTTTCTGAGTCAGCCCCAGCACGGTGTTGAGGGATAATCTGATGCCCCAGCCAAGTTGTTGCTTCTGTGTTGTGCCGGAGAGTCGTTCCAATCGCATTTCGGTCGTGGAGGTGTTGATGTCTACCGGCAGGATTTCAATCCCCATGCGACGAGCTTCGGCAACCATGAGACGTTGTGGGTACATGCCCGGATCATGTTCTAAGACTGCAGCCATAAATGCAGCGGGATGGTGGGTTTTTAGCCAGGCGGATTCAAAAGTGGGGATGGCAAATGCTGCACCGTGTGCTTTACAGAAGCCAAAGGAGCCAAACGCTGCCATGGTCTCCCAGACTTCGTCAATGACGGTAATGTCCCAATTGCGTTCCATGGCTTTGGCCCGAAAGATTGTTTCGACTTCTTCTTGAGCGGGTGACCCGAGACGTCGACGAAATTCATCTGCGGCAGCTAGCCCGCAACCGGTCATCTTATCGATGGTGCGCAACAGCTGTTCATGGAAAACGGTGACGCCGTGGGTTTCCTGAAGGAAGGGTTTTAGATCCGAGTGAGGGTAATGGGCCGGTGCCATGTGGTCGCGGACTTCTAAAAATGGGCGGACCATGTCGGATTTCATCGGGCCGGGCCGAAATAGTGAAATATCGATGATCAGGTCAGTAATGGATTCGGGTGCCAGTTTGCCAATGAGTTCCCGCTGGCCCGGTGATTCGATCTGGAAACAGCCTAGTGTGTGGGTCGTTTTGATCATCTCATAGGTTTGCGGATCGTCATGTGGCACATGCTCGAGATTAATGGTTTCACCGGTGGTCCGTTGTACCTCCTCAAGGGCATAGGCGATCGTGGATTGCATACGCACACCGAGAACATCCAGTTTTAGCATACCCATCGGGTCCATATCGTGTTTATCGAATTGGCTCATGGCCAGCCCCATACCGGAGGCTTCTACGGGGGTTCGGTCCAGCAGGGTCTGGTCTCCCAGAATGACACCGCAGGGGTGCATCGAAATGTGGCGTGGTAGCCGATCGAGTCGTTCAGTGAGATCCACTAAGAGGTCAAGTTGTTGGTCTCCGGATTTTCGGCTGTTTTGTACCTGCGCGGCGAAATTTTGCAGCTCCGGCATGTGGTCCATAGCTTGACGAAAATCGGCTGCTGAGAACCGCCATAATTTTTTGGCTAGCTGATCGACTTGTTGGCGTTCCAAACCGAGCGCGCGACCGGCATCGCGGACAGCTCCGCGTACCCGGTATCCGTTTTGCATACTCATCAGGGTGGTACGTTCAGCACCAAAACGGTCAAAAATCGCATGGTAGATCTCATGCCGACGAGCGGATTCCACGTCAATATCTATATCGGGCAGGGTGGAGCGGTCCTGCGATAAGAACCGCTCAAAGATGAGCTCGTGTTCGATTGGGTCAACATGTGAGATCCGGAGCGCATAGTTGACCAGTGAGGAGGCCCCCGATCCCCTGGCGGAGACTCGAACCTTACGGTCTTCGATCATCTGGACTACTTCTGAAACCGTCAAAAAGTAGCTAGAGAACCCAAGGTTCTCAATGATATTGAGCTCATGATCTAACCGGTTTAAAACCTCGTCGTACTGCGCCCCGTCGGGGTCCAGGTGAGCAAAACGTTGAGCCAATCCGCTGCGTGCTCGTTGAGATAAGACGGTATTGGGGTCGCCGTCGATGCCGATGACGTCGAACTCTGGGACGCGAGGTTGACCCCAACCAACGTCCTGGGCTGGATCCAGAGCGCAGGTTTCGGCCAATCGTTGGGTATGGTCTAAGAGTTTGTGAGCCGTAGACGTTCCGACTCCTGCTTCGCGCACAATTTCATGGGCCAGCGCATACATGGCACGACTGGGTTTTAACCAGCCCTGACCATTGGGCTGAATATCTGTCAGTGTATCAAGACTGCTGAGCGCACGGGCAGCATCAACCACATCTGCGGTTGCCGCTCCATCGGCGGTGGCATACCGGACTGCATTGGTCAGCACTGCAGGCAATTGGATTTCCGTGCTGGCTCGCAACATACGTACTGCCTGCGAGGTGGAGAGGCGTTCTGTTGGCAGCGACATATGTGACACGATTTCAACGTGCGCACTGCCTTTGGGTAAGGCTTTTTTCCAGAGTCGTAACCGTGTGCGGCCCAGCGTATATTTCCGCTGAACCATAAATGATCCCACGTCAGATTCTGGGCCCACCAGGACATGCAGGTTTTGACCCTGTGCGGCTTGAGCGAGCTGAGAAATAAGAATATAGGGTTTCTGGTCGGGACCTATCTGCCGGTGTGCTAACGAAATTAACCGCACTAATGCCTGATAGCCTGCACCCAGGTTTTCTGCTTGGCCGTACCCGACCGATGCCGCACTGGCAGCAAATATGGTGACCCTACCCGCGGATAAAGGTTGGCCATCGATGGTGGTTTGAGCGTCCCAAGCAACCGCGAGGTTGACCCCAACTACCGGAGCAATATTATGCGCCATGCATGCTTGAAGGTGCTTGGCCATACCGTAGAGCCCATCCCGATCGGTATACCCCAGTATTTGGGCACCATCGGCTGCCGCAACCGCAACCAGCTCTTCTGGCCAAGAAACACCGTAGTGAGCTGAGTATGCGGTTGTGACATGGAGATGGGCAAAAGGGCGTGCCATGGTTAGGCGGTTTCTTCCAACCGCATTGCATCATGCACCTGGACAAGCCGCCAACGGCCAGACTCGATGTGATGCGAAATATCGAGCGTCAGTATTGGAGCGTTTTGTGCTCTCGTGAGGCTAACTTGGACCCGCCAGACCTGATAATCGACCAGGCCGGGACCGTGCCCGAGTTCGGCACGATGTTCTTCAGCCCACCAGCGTCGACGAACATACCAGCGCTGGGGTTCAGCTTTGACCGTATAGGAACGTCCGCCGTAGAGCATGCGCAGTGGAATGCCTGCGGTAGTGCAGGTGACATGGATGGATTGTGTCAGTGTGCCCATTGAAAACTCCTTTGCTACGCCGAAAGAACTTTGCGTTTCTTTCGCCTTCAAAGCTTAGGAATCCGGATGGACATGATAAGCCCAACCAGTGCGCGTTATTATACCAGGGTGCCCTGTCCGCCGTTGGGGTCAAGGGGGTCGATGAGCTGCGAACCATTATTGTGCACGGAACCGACCATCGGATCTACCGGGTACATTTCCCACTCAGCAGCGACGTCATAGGCGCCAGCAACTACGGCATCAACCAGATGTGCCGCCTCATCTTTGGTGACTTCCCCTGCCGATAACCATTCCCGCATCATTGCGGTACTCATGGGCAACGGCAACCGATCATGCAAACCGGCAAGCTCATCCAAAATTTTTGGTTCCGAACCGGTCTCTGGCGAGGCCCCGGTCAGTATGGTGGTGGACAGTACCCACGGTGCGTCATTGTCGGCTGACGGATCTTTCCACCACTCATAGAGTCCGGCGAAGAAGATGGGGGAACCATCTTTTGGGGAGACGTAGTAGGGCTGTTTGCGTTCACCTTTGGTTTGTGGAGCTAACCATTCGTAGTACCCGTCCACGGGAATCGCGGCACGCCGAGACTTTACCGCGGCACGAAACGATGGTTTTTCTATCACGGTTTCCGCGCGTGCGTTAAATGTGCGCTGTCCAAAGGAAAGATCTTTGGCCCAGGCCGGGACGAGCCCCCACCGGGCCATGTACAGGTTACGTTGCCACTCGGTGCTGGCGTCTCGTGGGTTTTGAAAATGCTCGACAACCACGGGAATGTCTTTCGTCGGAGCAACATTGTAGTCGGGATGCAAGTCTTCAAAGTGCGCATTGTCCACTCCGGCGGCCGCCATGAGGTCGCCGATTGCCCGTGCCATTACAAATCGTCCACACATATCTCCAGTATGCCAGCACAGCGCCGCGTCGAGCGAGGGAACTTCAGCATGCAACCAACCATGGTCAACGAGGCTGAAAATATGGTCAGATAGTCTGTAACAGCCCACAGCTCCTGTGGGCTGACCTATGTATTTTGAAGGAGAAACTATGGCACATAAGGTTCAAGCCGCTGTTGTGCGGTCAAAAGACGCTCCAGTCACCATTGAGACGATCATCGTACCGAATCCTGGCCCCGGCGAAGTTGTTGTAGATGTTTCTACCTGCGGTGTCTGCCATACCGATTATTCATATGTTGAAGGTGGCGTCGGAGATAACTACCCGTATCTACTCGGCCATGAATCAACCGCTGTAGTTTCCGAAATCGGTGAAGGTGTGACCAATGTTGCCGTGGGTGACAAAGTCATTTTGAATTGGCGCGCTGTGTGTGGCGAATGCCGTGCGTGCAAGAAAGGCCAGCTGCAGTACTGTTTTGACACTCATAATGCCAAACAAAAAATGACGCTCGAGGACGGCACCGAACTAGAGGCAGCTCTAGGCATAGGGTCTTTTGCAGAAAAGACTCTGGTGGCAGCCGGACAGTGCACGAAAATTGACGCCGATCTTGAAGCACACCAGGATGCTGCGGTTGGGCTACTAGGTTGTGGCATTGTCGCCGGTATTGGTGCTGCTATTAACACCGGTGAACTCAAGCGTGGTGAATCCATGGCCGTCATCGGTTGCGGTGGTGTCGGAATGGCCGCCGTGCAGGGCGCCAAACTGGCCGGGGCAACGACGATTATCGCCGTTGACATCGACGATGCCAAGCTGGAACAGGCCAAAACCCTGGGGGCAACCCACACGATTAACTCGAAAAACCAAGACGCAGTCGACACTATTCGTGACTACACCGATGGTTTCGGTGCCGATCTCGTCGTAGAAGCTGTGGGCCATCCCGAAACCTATAAACAGGCTTTCTACGCCCGCGACCTTGCGGGACGTGTCGTGTTGGTCGGTGTACCGCATCCCGATATGAAACTGGAACTGCCATTCCAGGATGTCTTTAGCCGTGGCGGTTCTCTGAAGTCTGCTTGGTACGGTGACACGTTGCCATCCCGCGACTTCCCAATGTTGGTGGACCAGTACCTGATGGGTCGACTCGACCTCGATGCATTCGTCAGTGAACGCATCAGCTTGGACAACATTAACGAGGCCTTCGACAAAATGAACGCCGGCAAAGTTCTGCGTTCGGTCATCGAGCTGTAATTCGTCTCGATAATTCTATATCCACTGGGGCGTACTCCAACGAAGTGCACCCCAGTGGATTCCTTTAATGGGCCCAACTATGAGCCCAGATGCATGTCGAAGCTTGGTTAGCTAGGAAGGATGAGGTGTGGGCGGGGACCTTCCAAGCGTGCGACCGCAATCTTCACATCGTTGAGCTCTGTTTGAATGCCCCGCATCTGGGTGCCCATTTTCTGAAGCTGTTCACCCATGTTTTCGAATCGGTCATCGACCTTATTAAACCGAGTGTTTATACTGGCATCAACTTGGACAAACCGTTCATCAACCTTGTTAAATCGATCATCAACTTGGACAAACCGCGCATCCACTCTGTCGAACCGCGCATTCACATTCGCTTCAGTCTGGACAAACCACTCATCAACCTGGACAAATCGGTCATCCATCTGAGCGAACCGAGCATCCATCCGCCGAAGCATCCAGGCAAACCCAGCAAAAAGCCCACCGCCGATAGTGACCAATAAACTCGCGGCGGCAATGATGATCGCAAAAACTTCAACCGACATGTACATACCCTCCATTGTGCCCCATGGGTCATTGCGTATACCAGCGAATTTATGACACAAAGGCTCCATCACGGAAGGTCGTCACCGTTATATGTGGATAAATCCGCTTATGCCCAATGAAGGCTCAGAGGCTCTTCCGGATAAAAACGGCGATGAGCTAGGGTTGTTGTGGATGCTGTCATGATTGAACGCATGACGCTGAATGATACGAACATAGTCTTGGACAAGATGAACGCTGGCAAATGCATGCGTTCAGGTGGAGATGTAAATGGCTCAGATTGAAAACATTGTAACCTCGGGAACTTTCTCCCTCGATGGCGAAACCCACGACGTGGATAACAATGTCTACCTTGTTGGTGACGCTCAAAATGTCATCGTCATTGACCCGGCCCACGATGTGGAAAAAGTTCGTGAAGCAATTGGTGGCCGCAACGTGTCGGCTATATTGCTGACACACGGCCACGATGACCACATTTCCGAGGTCATCAAATTACGTGAAATGGTCGATGCACCGGTACTCATCCATAAGGAAGATCAGATGCTGTGGGACGCGACCCATCCAAATGAGCAGCCAGATGGCAACATCAATGATGGTGACACCTTCACCATCGGCAATGTTGAGTTGACCGCGATCCACACTCCAGGGCACTCCCCGGGGTGTGTGGTATTTCACGCACCGGAACTTGAGGGTGGGGTACTGTTCTCCGGCGACACGCTGTTCAATGGTGGCCCAGGGGCAACAGGTCGTTCCTATTCAAACTTTGATGTCATCATTGAGTCGATTCAGAACAAGCTCTTCACTCTGCCCGAACACACCAGAGTGCTCACGGGTCACGGTGATTCCACTGTCATCGGTGACGAAAAACCACACCTGGATGAATGGATCGAACGCGGCCACTAAAATGCCATAACCACATTGGGCTTCGCCACCTTCAAGATGGCGAAGCCCAATGTGGTTTAAGGAGCGTCTCAGTCGGCCAACCGTACGGTTTGCGACTGCTCGCAACGGCCGACGACCCCATCAGCGTCATACAGAATAGCTGAGGTAATGCCACCACCGGTTTCACCAATATTCGCTGAGATTGCAAAACCAAGCCACGCCCCAACAGGTTCGCGCAGGAAATGAATGGTCAGATCCACATTGGCGAAAAATACGTCGCCTCTGGAGGGTTCAGCAATTGGAGACAACCCATTGGCCGTGTCTGCGAGCCCCACAAGTTTTACGAACGGCGAGGGTGTTTCTCCCTCGATCATGTCAATATCAGTGGTAATCCATACTCGACCATGCCCCGGTGCATGATCGGAGAATGTGCGCGCTTGAATGGATCGGATGAATCCACCGGGCCAACGTCCGGTCATCTCGTCCCACGGTTCTGCATCTTCTACAGGCGGGAGTTCTGGATCATGGATATTGGCGATCCGAGTTGTATCTGACGCGATGACCTTCCAAGTTCGACCAACAAGTACCGCCCGCCCCTGAGCGTAGACAGTCGATTGGATGAGCTCGATTGTACGGCCAGGGCGCACAGTCTCGGTCACAACCTTGACTTCACCGGCGTGCAGTTTGCCGAGAATATCGAAACTGATGCGCGTGGTGATAAAATCTTCTCGCGGTTGGTATGCTTCCAATTCTGCGGCAACCAGCCCGGAGACCGGGGCCATGTGTAATTCGTCTTCTTGCCAGGCGCCTTGGGCGTGGATCGTCGATACGAAAAACGAGGTGCGCACATCTTCGGTCATTTCGATGGGTTTGGTCCGACGAAAATACGCAGTGTCTTCTGTTTGTGTTGCTTCCTGTGATGAGGTCATGAGCCTATCTTGCCAGATACTTACTCGAGTTGTGAGTTGTGGCACGGCTGTGTTTCACAGCATAAAACTGCAACGATCGATCATACCCCCGATGCTCACGGGTTAGGGGGCACTTGGATACGCCGGAGCGTTTCCGTCAGCCATCGCCCACGTGCCGAAGTCGCCGTCCAGTTCAGCGACGTTGAAACCCTGCCGACGCAGTGCCGAAGCTCCGACGGCTGCACGTCGTCCCGAAGCACAGTAGGCTACGATCGGTTGGTCCGCGGGCAGTTGATCGCTATGCCAGACGAGCCGACTCGCGGCAAGCTGGTGGGCACCCGGAATGTACCCTTCGTTGAGTTCGCTGATATTACGTACATCAAGCAAAAAGTAGTCCGACGAGGCATCCAGATCCTCGACGGTGATTGTCGCTACCCCGTCACCTAAGAGCCCGTCGAGAGTAGTCGTAAAACCTGTCATGGCATCGACGCCAACTCGAATGAAGTGGTCCCGGTATTTGCTCGCTTGTTCAGCATCAGAGGCTAAGACGATCAATTCACGGTGTTCTTGCTGCGGATTATAGGCCCATGCCATGTGGGTCGCGGCTTTACCTGCGTCTGGGATGGACAGCGCACCGGGCACTGAAGCCTCGTAGCGATCTTTATGTGGCCGGGTATCCACCAGGATCTTCTCGTCCTGTTCCAGCAACGGTGCTAATGTCTCTGGCGCGTACTCCACAAGATCAGGCAGCGGTCCCAAGATCGCGGGGCCGTCACGGTTTTCGATCTTCATACGACCAAAGTATGCATGCGCTTCAGGTTGGCCAGACAGCAGTTCAGCAATGAAGCCGTCCATGTCGTTGTCGCGCACGTACTTAGCCCACCAGGAGAAGTTTCGCTCATATCCAACAGTGGTTGTTGGTACGGCGCCAAGTGCACGACCACAGGCGGAACCCGCACCGTGGGCCGGAAGCACCTGAACGTAGTCCGGCAACGTCAAGAAATGTTCCTGGAGTGACGTAAAGAGCTGTTGTGCTCCCACAAAACGGGTATCTTCTCCCCCGGCAGCTGCATCGAGCAGATCTGGACGGCCAAGATCGCCAACGAAGACAAAGTCCCCACTGAGCATAAAGCCGGTTTCGGTGCTTTGGGCGCCATCAGTGACAAGAAAGACCATGTGTTCCGGGGTGTGCCCGGGCGTGTGGACTGCTTCAAGCGTGATATTTCCCAAGGAAATTTTATGGCCGTGTTTCATGCCGACAGCTTGCTGAAAACCGTCGCCGTAGCGCCAATCGGTTCCGCCTTCATCAGATACATACACATCGGCTTTGGTCGCGTTCGCTAATTCGAGGGTCCCGGATAGGTAATCCGCGTGGATGTGGGTTTCAGCGACGGCAACAATCTCCATCCCGTGCTGTGCGGCAAGATCAAGATACACCTGTATATCTCGACGCGGATCGACCACGATGGCGGTGTTTTCAGCCTGGCA
This sequence comes from Yaniella soli, assembly GCF_054782375.1. Lineage (NCBI taxonomy): Bacteria > Bacillati > Actinomycetota > Actinomycetes > Micrococcales > Micrococcaceae > Yaniella > Yaniella soli. The sequence continues at coordinate 114,809 of NZ_BAAGSP010000001.1, read as the reverse complement.
GCCGATGAAATAACTGCCCTGAGCTAGGTCGGTGTCATAAACGTGTTCAAGTAGCATAGATTGTTCTGCTCCTACTTCTTTTCTTACCCAGTGTTAGCGCGAGAAGAGCCGTGCAAGAAAGCCCGGTTTTGCGGCACGCGCGGCTGCGATTTCTTGTTCGGTGTGCTGCCCGTTGCACCATTGGCCTGCCGGGACGGAGGCTTTGACCGTACTGACATGCTGGCCACAGCCCGCCCACGTCGTCATTTCACAGACATCACATTTCACTGGTCGACACATCGTTCTTCCCTCACTGGTATTACCTTGCATTACATATTATACCCCTTGGGGTATGCAAGAACTATACCCATGGGGGTATACTGAAGTCAATCGTATTTAAGAGATGGAGAACTTTATGGTGCAAATAACTGGGTTAGAGAGCGATCCTGAAGCCAAAAAGAAAATTATAAATCGGCTGCGTCGTGCTCACGGACAGTTGGCCGCGGTGATCGGTGCAGTCGAAGACGATGCTCATTGCGCAGAGATTGTTCAGCAGCTGTCTGCAGTATCGAAGGCCGTGGACCGCGCCGGATTCCTGGTCATTTCGTCAGCGCTACAGGAATGCATGGCAGAAGATGAGATTGATGACGACAATGTCGCACAATTGGAGAAGCTATTCTTATCCTTCGCCTAAGTTCCACCAACATATGCTTAGAAAGTTGCACGCATGTCGGCCCAACCGTGCAATGGTCTTCTTGCCTGTGCTCATCTGTTGTATGAGAAAGAAGGACGCAAAAGCCCCGGAACTGCAGAAATTCGCAATTCCGGGGCTTCCCTCAGTCCCGACGGGTGTTGAGTTACTTCAGCAACTTAGAAATCCCAATCGCTGTCTTCGGTTTCTTCTTTTGCACCGATGACGTATGAGGATCCCGAGCCGGAGAAGAAGTCGTGGTTCTCATCGGAGTTCGGGCTCAAGGCCGACAGGATAGCTGGGTTCACATCAGTGAGCGAATCCGGGAACATGGCTTCATAGCCCATGTTCATCAGCGCCTTATTCGCGTTATAGTGCAGGAACTTTTTGACATCTTCAGACAGTCCGAGTGGATCGTAGATGTCGTGGGTGTAGGCCACTTCGTTATCGTAGAGATCTTGGAGCATGTCGTAGGCGAACTCTTTGAGTTCTGCCGCACGTTCCGGGGTCTCGTTTTCCATGTTCCGCTGGTATTTGTAACCGATGTAATAGCCGTGAATTGCTTCGTCACGAATAATCAAGCGGATCAGGTCAGCGGTGTTGGTCAAGCGTGCCTGCGAAGACAGGTACATTGGCCAATAGAAACCGGAGTAAAACAGGAATGATTCCAGCATGACCGAAGCGATCTTGCGCTTCTGTGGGTCATCGCCCTCGTAGTGTTTGATGATCTCGTGCGCTTTGTACTGCAGTGTGGGCTCTTCGCGGGTCCAACGGAAGATACTATCGATCGCTTCGGTCGAAGCAAGTGTCGAGAAGATCGACGAGTAGGACTTGGCGTGGACGGCTTCCATGAACACGATGTTGGAGTACACTGCCTCTTCGTGCTGGGTCAACGAGTCCGGGATCAATGAGAGTGCACCCATGGTGCCCTGAATGGTGTCCAGTAGGGTGAGTCCGGCAAAGACCTTCATCGAGACTTCGCGTTCGTCATCGGTCAGGTTGCCCCAGGACTGGATGTCGTTCGACAGCGGCACCTTCTCTGGTAACCAGAAATTCGAGGTGAGACGATTCCAGACTTCAAGGTCCTTGTCATCTTCGATGTGGTTCCAGTTAATGGCGCTATAGGTGGGGATGCGCTGCGCTACTTCTTCAGGAGTCATGCAACTTCTTTCTACGGTTAAAACTTCGGCGCTGGTGGTCACATGAGAAAGTGTGCCGTCTGATTGGTATTCATACGGCACACCTCATGTTATTGCATTACAGCATGCAGGAGACGCAGCCTTCGATTTCGGTTCCTTCAAGTGCTAGCTGACGAACACGGACGTAGTAGAGGGTCTTGATGCCCTGGGTCCACGCGTAAATCTGGGCCTTGTTGACGTCACGAGTCGTGGCGGTGTCTTTGAAAAACAGCGTCAGGGACAGCCCCTGATCTACGTGCTGCGTAGCCGCGGCATAGGTGTCGACGATCTTCTTGTACCCAATTTCGTAGGCGTCTTCGAAGTATTCGAGGTTTTCGTTGTTCAAGTAGGGCGCTGGGTAGTAGACACGACCCAGGCGGCCTTCTTTACGAATCTCGACTTTGGAAGCAACCGGGTGGATCGACGAGGTCGAGTTGTTGATGTAGGAGATCGAACCGGTTGGCGGCACTGCCTGCAGGTTTTGGTTGTAGATACCGTGCTCCATGACAGAGGCTTTGAGTTCTTTCCAATCCTGCTGCGTTGGAATGTGGACATCAGCGTCGATGAAGAGCTTGGCTACCTTATCGGTGGCTGGCTTCCATGTTTGATCGGTGTACTTGTCGAAGAATTCACCGGATGCATATTTGGAGTCTTCAAATCCACCAAAGACTTGGTTACGTTCGATGGCGATCTTATTCGATGCCTTCAGCGCATGATAGACCACGGTGTAGAAGTACATGTTGGTAAAGTCGAGACCTTCTTCAGAACCGTAGTGGACCTGTTCACGTGCCAGGTAGCCGTGCAGGTTCATCTGGCCCAGGCCGATTGCGTGTGACTGGGAGTTGCCTTTTGCAATCGATGGAACAGAGGAAATATCTGATAGGTCAGAGACGGCGGTCAAAGCGCGTACTGCTGTTTCAATGGAGCCACCGAAGTCCGCGGAGTCCATAGTCTTAGCAATGTTCATCGAGCCCAGGTTGCACGAGATGTCTTTACCGGTGTGGTTATATGACAGGTCTGCATTGAACGTGGACGGTTCTGAAACCTGCAGGATCTCCGAGCAGAGGTTCGACATCGAAATGCGGCCTTTGATCGGGTTGGCTGCATTGACGTGATCTTCGAAGACCATGTACGGGTAACCGGATTCGAACTGGAGTTCGGCAACGGTCTGGAAGAAGTCACGCGGCTGCATCTTGGTCTTTTTGATCCGTGGATCATCGACCATCTCGTAGTACTTCTCAGTAACCGAGATTTCGCTGAACGGTACGCCGTAGACAGCCTCAACATCGTAGGGGCTGAACAGGTACATTGGCTCGTTTTTCTTGGCCAGTTCAAAGGTGATATCTGGAACGACGACACCGAGCGACAGCGTCTTAATACGGATCTTTTCGTCGGCGTTTTCGCGTTTGGTGTCCAAGAATGTAGAGATGTCTGGGTGGTGTGCGTTCAGGTAGACGGCACCGGCACCTTGACGTGCACCAAGCTGGTTGGCATACGAGAAGGAGTCTTCTAGCAGCTTCATAACAGGTACAACGCCGGAAGACTGGTTTTCAATCTTCTTAATTGGCGCGCCCTGTTCACGCAAGTTGGTGAGGTTCAGTGCGACACCACCACCGCGCTTGGAGAGCTGCAGTGAAGAGTTGATACCACGTGCAATGGATTCCATGTTGTCTTCCACACGTAGCAGGAAGCAGGAGACCAATTCCCCACGCTGGCTTTTGCCCGCATTAAGGAACGTTGGTGTAGCTGGCTGGAAGCGACCCAGGATGATTTCATCAACGAGCCGTGTTGCCATGTCCTGGTCACCACGGGCCAGGTAGAGAGCGTTCATGACCACACGGTCTTCGTAGCGTTCTAGGTAGCGTTCACCGTCGAAAGTTTTGAGCGCATAGGAAGTGTAGAACTTGAAGGCGCCTAAGAATGATGGGAAACGGAATTTGTGCGCATAGGCCTGATCGTAGAGATCGAAAACGAACTGGTCTGGGTATTGTTCGAACGTTGCTGGTTCGTAGTAGTCGTTATCAATGAGGTAGTCGATCTGTTCTTTCTTGCTGTGAAAGAACACAGTGTTCTTGTTGACGTGTTGCAAGAAGTATTGCCGTGCGGCAGCATGGTCAGCTTCGAACTGGATCTCGCCATCAGGACCGTAGAGATTCAAAATGGCGTTCAGTTCGTGGTATCCGAGGTTTTGCCATGCCTCAGGAAGCTTCTTAGCTGACTGAATCAGTTCTTCTTCAGTGAGTGTTGTTGCCAAAATGCATCCAATCCTTCACGAACTTTGGTCACATCGGTTGGTGTGCCCATCAGTTCGAATCTATACATAACCGGTACGTTGGTCTTTGCCGAGATAATGTCACCGGCAAGACAGTAGGCGTCATAAAAATTTGTATTGCCAGAAGCGACGACGCCTTGAATCAGCTCTCTGTTGTTTTGTACGTTCAGGAATTTAATAACCTGCTTAGGAACAACCCCTGGGCCCTTGCCCGCGCCATATGTCGGCAGCATTAAAACGAATGGCTCCAACGCATACAGTGTGGGCTCACGGGTGACTAATGGCAGTCGAGCCATGTATCCGTCTTCAAAACCCAACTTCTCTGCAAAACGGTGAGTATAACCAGATACCGAGGAAAAATAGATCAATTTCGCACTGGTCTGGAGCATATCCTGCGACTCCGGCGATTTTACATATGATCTATCCCGAACCTGGGTAGTCATTTTACCCCTGCCCTCTCAATACCTCTGTCGAAAATGCGTCCTATGCAACGGTCGACGCTGCAGAACCGGCTTCCTCCAAGTCCGAAATTTTATCCGGACGGAAACCTGACCAGTGGTCAGAGTCAGTCATGACAACCGGCGCCTGCATGTAACCAAGCGCGCGAACGCGCTCAAGAGCATCCATGTCCTGTGACATATCAATCACGTTGTACTCGATGCCTTTTTTATCCAGGGCACGCACGGTCGCGTTGCACTGAACACATGCTGGTTTGCTGTAAACGGTCACGGTCATGATCTATCTCCCTTTTGATCGGTACAGTAGTGCCGGTCTTTGCCGCACACTTCATAAACCAAGTTCATACGGCGTTGTTTTAAGTAAATTCTTGGTGAACACCTCATCGGCCTCAACCACAAAGCCAATACTACATCTAGGGATAGCCGGCGCCAAGCATAACTAGATGTAGTGCTTACAATCATGTGATTCACCCACAGGGTTCTCCACAAGATATCCCCTAGCAGTCCACAGGAGACAAAATTGATGCTTCGGCGTGCTGGTGCGGGTTTAATACAACAACTCGAAAGTTCTCCACATTCCCGTCGCATCAAGAAAAGCGGGCAATCCACAGAAAAATATTTTTCAACCCGGCGTGTTGCGCTCGGAAAACACCACTGATTGTGGCGTAAGTCAACAACTCCCACTACACGTTGTGGTGACCACCCCGTCCTCCACCTCATGATGCGCACACATGGCCTGCTCAGAGGAGCGTTTTGGACCGAGGGCATGATCAGCCTAACGGTGCTTCGTAGCCTGCATGCGGAACCAGGACTGCGCCTGATGCTCTCCGTGGCGTTGTTGAGAGGGCTAGGCTGCCAAGAACTAGGATCCATCAAGAGTCCGTGGAACAATGGTGTCTTGTGGAAGCTGAGTATTTGACCCAAGAAGCATCGTTTCGTCCCCATATTGGTTTTGACTCGCAAAAGTACATTCAGTTGCAGTCCCAATTTATTTCTCAGCGTCGCCAAGAGATTGGCAACAAGCTCTATTTGGAGATGGGCGGCAAACTCTTCGACGATCTTCACGCTTCTCGGGTCCTGCCCGGGTTCACCCCGAATAATAAGATCTCCATGCTGCAACAGCTCAAAGACGAGCTCGAGATCATGATGGTACTGAACGCCAAAGACTTGGAACACGAAAAGATCCGTGCCGACCTCGGCATCACATATCAAGATGAGGCGCTACGTCTCATTGATATTTTCCGTGACGAAGGATTCATGGTCGAACATCTCGTCATCACACAACTCTCCGCAGACTATTCCAACGCTCTAGCTTTCAGTGAGCGGATGCGGCGAGCTGGGTTGAAAGTGACGCACCACTATCCCACTAACGGGTATCCGACCGATACCGAAAAAATCATCTCTGCAGAGGGTTTTGGTCAAAACCAGTATGCCGAGACGACTCGCTCCCTTGTCGTGGTGACCGGTCCGGGGCCTGGTTCTGGCAAACTGTCGACGGCGTTATCGCAGATCTACCATGACTTTCAGCACGACATCCGGTCCGGCTACGCAAAATTTGAGACTTTCCCTATCTGGAATCTGCCGCTCCAGCATCCGGTCAATCAGGCCTATGAGGCCGCCACGGCAGATCTCGATGATAACAACATCATTGATCCGTATCATTTGGCGGCCTATCAGCGCCAAGCGGTCAGTTATAACCGCGATGTGGAAGCCTTCCCGTTACTCAAAGCAATGCTGGAAAAACTGTATGGGGAGTCCCCCTATAAGTCACCCACCGATATGGGTGTCAATATGGTGGGCCACTGCATTAGCGACGATGCGGTATGTGCCGAAGCAGCCAAACAAGAAATCATCCGCCGTTGGTATAAGGCCCGTGTCGAAGAACGTCGCATGGACACCACGGATCACACCGTGTCCTCACGTCTCGAAGTGATCATGACGCGTGTGGGGATCTCCAAGGATGACCGCGCAGTGGTGGCTCCTGCAGCCGAGGTTGCTGAACGCACGAACCAACCCGCCAGTGCAGTGCAATTGCCCGATGGCACCATCATTACCGGCAAGACGTCTCAACTGCTTGGATGTTCAGCCGCCATGCTCCTCAACGCGCTGAAACACATGGCTGGTCTCGACGACGACGTCCATCTGTTACGTCCACAAGCAATCGAGCCGATTCAGACGCTGAAAATCGATCACCTGGGTTCGATCAACCCGAGGCTGCACACAGATGAAGTGCTCATTGCTCTGTCTGTGTCTGCCGCTGAATCGGAAGATGCGCGCAAGGCCATCGCGAAGCTACAGCATCTTCGTGGTTGCGATGTGCACACCACGACCATTCTGGGCTCCGTCGACGAATCGATATTCCGCCAGCTGGGCATGCTCATCACAGCGGAACCGGAATACTGGCGGAAATCGCTGTATCACCGCTACTAAACACGCACTGCCTGGTGCCTACCACCTCATCGTTCATACCAGTAGCTGAAAAGCACGCTTCGCGGCGTAAAACCAGGGTGATAGCTTCAGACTGCTCAGCGCGAGCAGTACGATGACCGGGTAAAAGCTGTTCTACATTCAATCGGTCAGGCCGGTAGGAGGCATCGACCATGCAACAAGCCATGGCGCGCTTATGGCGAATCATCGAGCCCATTCGTCCACGGTTGTATCTAGGACTCGTCGTCACGATTGCGGCGTCAGTCGTGGGTTTGATGATCCCCCAGGTATTAGAAGTCCTGGTCAATAATCTCAATGCATCGCCGACCGCGGCAACAGTGTGGATCGCCGGCGGTGTAGTTATAGCGCTCGGACTGATCGAAGCCGTATTACTATTTCTTCGCCGGGTCTTCGCTATCGGGCCCTCGACGAACACCGAACGCCAAATGCGAGTGCGGTTTTACCAGCGGATTATCGATATGCCGGTGGCGTTCCACAACGACTGGGGTTCAGGACAATTATTGTCACGCGCCCAGCAAGACGTCACCCAGATCCGCCGTTGGATAGCTTTTGGCATGATCATGATGGTCTCCTCCGCGGCGACCGTGGTGGTCGGCATCGTCATGATGTCCAGCTCCTCCTGGACATTGGCGTTGGTGTTTATGACCGTCATCATTCCGATTGTGGTGTTGACCTACCGGTTCCAACAGGACTTCTCCGTACTGACGCGGCGCTCGCAGGATCTCAACGGCGAAATCTCCACTCGGGTCGAACAATCGGTACAGGGCATCCGTGTGCTGAAGGCCTTTGGTCGCAGCGAACACGCGCTGGAAAATTTCGAACTTGAAGCCGGCGCCCTGAGAGATAACGAAATTCGCAAAGCCAGGACGACCGCGCGCTTTGATATGTTCATGTTTGCTCTGCCCGAAATCATGTTGGGCATTTGTCTGTTGCTCGGGTTATTCCAGGTCAATGCGGGCAGTATGAACGTCGGTGAGTTAGCCAGTTATTTCGCCACCGCTACCCTGGTGGTCGGCCCTACTCGCATGTTGGGCATGCTTTTTGGTCAGGCAGTAAATACCACCACTGCCCTCGAGCGGTACTTCGAAGTCATGGATTCCGAAAACACCATCGTTTCGCCCGAACAGCCCGTACCTGCCGAAATCGAACGTGCCACGGGCGAACTCATCATGGAGGATGTACGGTTCCGCTTTCACGATGCCCCCGGCGACCAGCCGGACTTATTTCAAGGTGTGAACTTGCACATCCGTCCCGGGGAGACAATGGCACTGGTTGGTGTCACGGGCAATGGGAAATCCACGCTGCTGCAGCTCATCCCCCGTCTGTTTGATATCACCGGCGGCCGGATCACCATCGACGGTGTATCGGTGCACGATATGGACCTGGACGATCTTCGGAAGCTGACCGCATTCGCATTCGAGGACACCACGCTGTTTTCGTCCTCGGTGCGCGACAATGTGCTGCTTGGAGTCGACACAGCACTCCCGAGGAGCGAGCAAGACAACATCGCGTGGGAAGCGCTTGAGACGGCTGATGCCGGTTTTGTCGCGGATCTTCCAGACGGAATCAACACGCGTATCGGTGAAGAGGGTTTCTCCCTCTCGGGCGGGCAGCGTCAACGGCTCGCCTTGGCTCGGGCGATCGCTGCGAGGCCGTCACTGTTATTACTGGATGACCCGCTCTCGGCTTTAGACACGAAGACTGAAGAACGCGTGACCGCGCAACTGCACGAAGTCCTCAATAACACCACGACGTTCATTATCGCCCACCGCTCCTCCACGGTCGCACTTGCCGACCGGGTTGCGCTGTTGGATGATGGAAAAATCACCGCGGTAGGCACACACCAGGAATTGCTGCGCACCTCGCAGCGGTACCGGTATATTATGGCCAGCAAGCCCGCGCGAAGTGCTGAGGTGCAGGCATGAGCGCACCGGGGAGAACACGTGGTAGCTCCACTCGCTACCAACAAATGACCAAGGCCGAACGGCGGGCCTCACTGCGGTTACTCGGCACCTTGTTGAAGCCGTACACCTGGCAGTTAGTGGGACTGTCGACCATAGTGGTCTTGGCCCAGCTCGCATCGGTAGCAGGCCCTGCCATTATTGCCTGGGGTATTGATAACGGTATACCTGCCCTATTGGAGGGGCGTGCGACGCCGGCAATTGCAGCTTCGGTGGCACATATTGTGGCAGCGCTGGTGGCTGGCGGGCTGATGTATGTGTTTACCCGATGGAACATGACTATCGGTCAGAACATGCTATTTGGCCTTCGCAAACGCCTGTTTTTACACAGTCAACGCCTCGACATGAAATTCCATGAAACCTACGCTTCGGGGCGTACGGTCGCTCGGCAAACTTCCGATATGGACGCCCTGGCACAACTGCTGAACTCGGGACTCGACATTATGGTCGGCTCGGTGCTGCAGATGGTCTTCACTCTGACCCTCATTGTGACGATGGATGTGCCCTCCGGTGTTGTCATGGCGGGACTCTTGGTGCCTGCGACCATGCTCACGGTGTGGTTTCAGAAACGCTCGTCGGTGATCTATCGGCAGATTCAGACCAATTCTGCCCGGCTGATCTCACACTTTGTCGAAACCGTATCCGGTATTCGCGCGGTAAAATCCTATCGTCGACAGCAAGCCAACGGTGAACAGTATGAGCAGCTGGCCGAAGACCACCGTCAATCCGCGCTGCGTTCTATCCACCTGTTCGGTATTTATCAGCCCACCCTGCGCTGGCTTTCCTCCATCACAGTGGCCGCAGTACTCATGGTCGGTGGCTTCCGTGTTCTGGGTGAGGAGCTGCAAGTTGGTGTGTTGATCGCACTGGTGTTGTATGCTCGTCGGTTTTTCCAACCGATTGATGAAATTGCGAACTTCTACAACACGTTCCAATCTGCCGTTGCTGCACTCGAGAAAATCTCGGGGCTGATGGCAGAGAAATCATCGGTGACCGACCCCGAAGACCCGGTCGAGTTAGAAAATGTGCAAGGCGAGATCGTATTCGATCGTGCTGCATTCCGCTACGACGAAGACCTGCCGCTGGCATTGCGGCCAACCTCAATGCACGTGGCTGCGGGACAAACCGTTGCTATCGTCGGTTCCACCGGCGCAGGGAAGTCGACGATCGCCAAACTCATGGCACGTTTCTATGACGTAACCGATGGTTCCATCACCCTAGATGGAGTGGATCTGCAAGACATGAGCTTAGATACGCTGACCAACAATATTGTGATGGTCACGCAGGAGTCCTATCTGTTTTCCGGCTCGGTGGCCAACAACATTGCGATTGGCAACCCAGCAGCGACCCGCGAACAAATCGAGGCTGCTGCGGCCATCATTGGCGCGGATACGTTCATCAATGAATTGCCCGACGGATTTGATACGGATGTGCGGGCCCGCGGAGGACGGATGTCCGCAGGTCAACGCCAGCTCGTCTCCTTTGCTCGCGCCTTTCTTGCGGATCCTAACGTGTTGATTTTGGACGAAGCAACCTCGTCCTTAGATGCTCCGACGGAAGCCATGGTTCAAGAGGGCCTTGAAGAACTGTTGGGCAACCGAACGGCTTTTATTATTGCCCACCGGTTATCGACGGTGATGATTGCCGATAGAGTATTTGTAGTCGACGACGGCCAGATCGTAGAAGATGGCACGCCGGATGAACTCATCGCCGCCGGTGGCCAGTTTTCACAACTGCATCAGGCATGGCAAGATTCACTCAGCGACACCCAATAGTCCACACACCAACGCAGGAGCTCAACCATATGCCAGGCAAAGTCAAAGCGGCCGTGCTCGGGGCCGTCGTCGGTGTGGTCATTGTGGTGCTCATCGAGCTGATGGCGGTTGTGCTCAACGACGAGGTCTTTTTTGGCACTGATCGCTCATGGATCACCCTTGCCGTGGCCGTCGTGGCGCTGATGTGGGTACAAATGCGTGCCTATGACCAGAAAAAGGGTATCTGGGCGGATAAAGATGCACCCTCGGAACAAGCTGGCCGCAACACCTAAAAATTGCTTAAGTGTTGGACCGAGCCTCATCTTCGAGGAATTCGTCGAGGAATCCAGGTGCAGCTTGGGTCGCAAATTCCAAGCTGTCTTGCCTCGCGAGATCCGGAGCATCGTATCCTCCGTATCCAGCAGCAGTCATAGCGGAGACTGTTTGCAACCCGAGACGACGTTGGAACAAGGATTCGCAAATGACGATCGTCGACGTCGCTTCTGTCTTTAAGGCCACGGTCGAACGATTCAACAGTCCGGAACGGACCACCAGGTACTTGCCGGTAATCGTATGGCCCAATGCGCGGTAAGCGACGAAAGCACCTGCTAGCGCGAACAACCAGAATCCTAGGATGGCCCACAGCATCTCAAGTGCTATGACCTCTTGGATGATCAGCACGACAAGAATTGCCCCGACGATCAGCGTGATAACGGTGGCCCACCACAGTCGTCGTCGTAGAGCTGCCGATGGATGTTTGGTCAGCGGTGCATCAAAGGGGCTCGCCTCAGGCGCCATGATGTCAGCAGTCACCTCCCGTGCCAAGGCGAGTGGCACTCTGGGCAGGATGGCTGCGGGTTGTGTCATCGACCAAAGGCTCAGCCCGGTGGTGATGACCAAAGTGTCTGTGACGCCCATCCATCGCCAGAAGAGCGGTTGAGAAATATGGAAACCGCGGATTCGTGTTTCATCCCTATTGACCTCACGTGTGGTGAAGAGCCCCTGAGATGTCCGAAGTTCAGTACTTTCGGGGCCTCGAACGCGTGACAGTTCGAACTTCCAAAAATCGGTGAAGAAGTCCACGGTCATGCCCAGCATGCCGACCAGGCCCACGGCAATCACTACGATGACCGTGGTACCAATCCAACCGATGCTCGCCCAATCGAAGGAAGCCATGAGCAAACCGGCGACATCAATATTCAGCGTGGACAGTATCCACCACCCACCACCCACGAGGCCCAAGGCCACGAGATAGGCCCAGATATTGAAGATGTTGTATACAACCCAGCCTGGGCGGAAACGGGCAAAGACCTGCAGCGGTACTTCTCGGTCTGTGGCTGCCTGTGCTTCGGGCGTTTCCTCGTCTTCGAGTAGTACATCACTGTTGGGACTGTGCCCTTGCTCTGTGGAGAGTAGGCGTTGGCGCAGCGCTCCAGCATCGGCAGCAATTAAGGCATCGAGTTCCAGAGCTGCTTCATCGGCGGTTGCTTGCTGGCCGGCACCAATCGTCACCACCCGCAGTCCGGCAATGCGGTGCCGGAGTTTGGCTTCGGTGTCGATACTGCGAATCCGATCACGCTGTATCGAGCGATGGCGGCGGAATAGCACACCGGTTTTGAGCTCAACGTAGGTAGGCGTAACGCGATACCGCGTCACCAACCAGCGAATCGCATCGCCAACCGCACCAATCAGCCCCACTGCGGCCAACCCGACCAGCGGCCAGAGTTGCCCGGCTCCCAGCGAGACACCCATCACCCAAATGGCGATCACCAGGGGCAACTGTGTGATGACGATTTGTGCCAGGTCAACCCAAATAATTCGACCGCTGAGACGTTGCCAGTCTGCTGCGGAGCTATGCTGTGTGCTCATGTGGCATCACCGGGGATTGCCTCGGTCAACTGCGTCAGCTCATCAGCGACGCGATCTGCGGTCGCTTTATCTAAACGGCCAATATCGATGGCACCATATGATGACGCAGTGGTCACTCGCAGTGTCGACAGGCCCAGAAGTTGCTCTACCGGTCCTTGCAACGCGTCAACGGTCTGAATGCGGGATAACGGGCTGGCGCGCCATTCTTTTACGAGCCACCCACTCCGGGCATACACCGCAGTGCCGGTGGTTTCCCATCGGTGCACACGATAACGCCACAGCGGTTCGACCATGACGCCGAGCACCAAAACTATGGCCGCTGCCACCACGATGAGGATTATCCACCAGCTGTCACTGCCCCAGAGCACATAGGCCACGATGGCACCGACCATCAGCGGCACGGTTATGAGTGCAGATTGAATGGCCCACCAGCCGATCGCCCGACGCTCAACTCGGTGCTTTGGTGGACGGAGAGCAACGTGTAGACGTTCACTCACGATATCGTTCATGATGACTCCGCTCGAATCGCGTGGACGATGAAATCTAGTAACACGGGCGTTTGTTCGGCTAAATCACACGTGGGGTCAGTCGCCCATGACATCAACAAACCGTCCACCGTGCGCAAAATAATCTGGGCAACACTCCGGGCGTCGAAGGCCCGGAGCTCACCATCTTGTTGACCCCCCAACAGAATGTCCGTCAGCCCTTGGATTTCTTCTGCAAACTCATCTCCAAAAGCGTGCGACCCGTCTGTGCCGCGATGGTTGGCGACAATATCACTCATCGCCAGAAACCCCGTGCGGTGTGCAGCGAAGAATTCCAGCTCAGCGCCGATCCACGCGAGCAGCTGTCCAAGCGCTGTATCCTGGGTCAGAATTCGACCTTCCATAAACTCCCAGCCCTGCTCGAAGAACTGTGTCACCACCAATCGCAGGATCTCGTCCTTGGTGGCGAAGTGGTAGGTAATCACGCCCTTGCTGATCTGTGCGCGGTCGGCAATCCGAGCCAAGGATGTCTGAGCATAGCCGAGCTCAGCGACGGTTGCCGCGGCTGCGTCCACGATTTGTCCCCGTCGAGCTTCTTCAATAAACGACAGTTTTTTCTGCGCGACTGGTTCACGATCATTCTGCATGGTTTAAAAATAGACCAGTTGGACGAATTTTTGCAAACATCCGGTGACACTCGGGGGCCCGGGCTCTTCTACCAGGAGCGTATCGTGCCCAACGCGCGTTGCGGCAGATCGTTGAGCGTGCCAAATCGGTGTGCTGTCATCGTCACTGCCTGTTCGCGAATAAAGGGCAACATTTCTAATCGCCCGGCAGATGTGACCGGTCGGGTATACACTGCAGTCTCCGGACTGTGCGCGGTGGCGCGCATGGTCATGCCCGTTTCGGCAGAGCCAATAAGCCGGATACGCTCGGGACCCACCGCAGGGTCAACGTCAACCAGTGAGGCGACGCGCTGCAACCATGTCTCGGTGTCTTCAAAAAAGACCTCCACATTGGTATCGGCAAAGACCGCTGTCAGCTCAGGTGGAGCCCCTTCGGGTACTGAAACCGTGTTGCGCGGCAGACTTCCGGTGCCTTCGCCGGTTGCTATGGCGGCCTGGACACGGATGCCAGCAAAAGCCACACGTAACAGGTGAGCAATCGCCGGTGACGTGGTGTCGGCCAGACGCAGTGTCACGGCCACGGGACGGTAGCGCAACGCATTGACTTCGACCTGCAGATCCGAAATGTCGTGCTGGCCCTTATACACGTGCACCACTTGGGCATCGTGGGCAACTGCGGTGGCTAGCCACCGAGCATCTGTCTCCTCGAGACATTGCCCCGCGGATGCAAGGAGCCGCCTTGCCATCTCATCGTGGGTTTGGGGCAGCGTTAGCGGCTCATCGTGCCAGTCTGTCAGGCCGATGAGATAGTTAGGCCCACCCGCTTTGGACCCCGGGCCCATGGCAGAACGTTTCCAACCACCGAACGGCTGACGACGCACAATCGCACCGGTAATTCCACGGTTGATATAGAGATTGCCGGCGGTAATGTGTTCAGACCAGGTCGCAATTTCTGCTGGATCCAACGAGTGAATGCCCGAAGTCAGACCGTACGGTACGGCATTGACATAGTCGATAGCTTCTTTCAGGGTATCTGCGGCCATCACACCAAGGATCGGCCCGAAATACTCGGTCATATGATATTCAGATCCTGGTTGCACCCCAGACCGAACACCGGGCGAATAGAGACGACCCGAATTGTCTAACTGTTGTGGGGTGAGATTCCAACGTTGCCCTGCTTCGAGTTTCGTCAGACCGCGCGCCAACTTTTCACCCGGTTCGTCGACTACCGGGCCCATTTGTGCCTGCGGGTTTGTCGGATAATCCACGACCAATGAATTGACCGCGTCGATCAGCTGACGATGGAAGCGTCGACTCACCGCGGTGCGACCGACCATGATGACCAGCGACGCGGCCGAACATTTTTGACCGGCGTGGCCGAACGCCGAATCCACCACATCCGCGACGGCGAGGTCCAAATCGCCCGATGGGGTGACGATGATGGCATTCTTTCCGGAGGTCTCCCCCAGCAGTGGCATGTCTGCACGAAGTCTTCTAAACAATCGTGCGGTCTCATAGCCGCCGGTCAAGATCACGCGTTGTACGCGAGGATCCGAGACCAGTTTGGTACCGATTGTGGATTCCTCAGCG
Organism: Yaniella soli; assembly: GCF_054782375.1. Lineage (NCBI taxonomy): Bacteria > Bacillati > Actinomycetota > Actinomycetes > Micrococcales > Micrococcaceae > Yaniella > Yaniella soli. The sequence goes on along the minus strand of NZ_BAAGSP010000001.1, from coordinate 99,498 downwards.
ATGACGAACCTGACGATGTCATGCGGGAGACCAAACTCATCAAGCGCTTCCCAGATTGCTTGGACGATGACAGCACCGGTGCGTTGCGCTTGCGGTGCGGGCTTGAAGATGACCGGTGAGCCCGCAGCTAAAGCGGAGGTGACCGAACCGGTTGGGATGGCCGTGGGAAAATTCCATGGAGGGGTTGCTACCGTCAGCTCCACAGGACGTGCCGTTGCCCCCGGGATATTGTCCAACTCGAGGCACTGTTGACCGTAATACCGAGCAAAATCGATGCCTTCGGAGACTTCTGGGTCAGCTTGATCGATGGTCTTGCCCGTTTCGGACCCCATCACTTCGATTAGCTGAGAACGGGCGGCTGCCAGACGGTCGCCGATACGAATCAGCACTTGGGACCTGGTGGTCACAGAAAGATCCTGCCAGACTTTTCCCGCATCGATGGCAGCGCTGATCGCAGTTTCCAGCTGTGCCACTGTCTCAACGTGATGGTCTGCCACCACGGCATCACCCAGCGAGGATTTGGCCATGCGCTCGATGATATTGAGCCCCCACGCGCGGTTGGCTGGCAGATGTGGATCTGTGTCTGGCGCATTGGCAAAAGCCGGTGACGAAGCTTCGGTGAAGTCTTCGGTCTTTCGGTTCTGAGTGCGCCGCCGCTGCGGTACAAGATCGCTTTCGTATTCTAGTTGTGCCAGCGAGGAGAGGAAGCGTTCTGCCTCACGGTCGAAGAACGACTCGTCTTCGAGTTGAAAGACCGCTGACATGAAGTTCTCATCAGAGGCACCTTCTTCCAGGCGTCGCACCAAATACGAGATCGCCACATCAAATTCATCCGGGTGTACCACCGGCGTGTAGAGCAAGAGTCGACCAACGTCGGCACGAACGGCTTCGGCTTGGGACGTGGCCATCCCCAGCAGCATTTCAAAATCGACTGGCCCGTGGGTGGCGATGCCACGATGCTGCATTACAAGATAGGCCAAGGCGATATCGAAAAGGTTCTGTCCGGCAACACCGATGCGTACATTGGTCAGGTGCTCTGGTGTCAGCGCATAGTTGAGGATGCGTTTGTAATTGGTGTCGGTGTCTTGTTTGTTGGGCCACACGGTTTGTTCCCAGTGCCGCATGGCTGCCTGAACCCGTTCCATGGGCAGGTTAGCGCCTTTGACCACGCGCACTTTGATGGGGGCTCCACCCGCAGCGACCCGCTGCGCTCCAAATTCCTGCAGGTCAACCATGGCCTGATAGGCGTCCGGCAGATATGCCTGCAAGACGATACCGGACGCATACTGAGCAAATTCTGGCTCGGACATGAGCATGCGATACACGTCCAGCGTGAGCTCGAGGTCCTTATACTCTTCCATGTCGAGGTTGATAAAGGTCACCGGATCCGCTTGCATTGCTGCCCGATAGAGCGGACGGAGTTGTTCGACGATGTCATCAACCGCCGCGTCGTGTGCCCAAGCGTTGTGTGGTGCCACGGTGGCCGAAACTTTCACTGAGACGTAGTCCACGTCCTGGCGTTCGATGAGCGCCAGAGTAGCCGCAATCCGATTATCGGCTTCGTGTTGGCCGAGGATGGCTTCACAAAGCAGGTTGATGTTGAGCTGGATACCGTTGCTGCGAAGCCTGTGGATTGCTTTGCCCAGGCGCTGATCGCGCGCATCAATCACCAAGTGGCTGACCATTGATCGCAGTGCAGCCCGTGCGGCCGGCACCACAACACCCGGCGCGAGTTTCCCCAACTTGCCGCCGGCGCGCACTGCGGTTTGAAGATACCAGGGCAGAAACTCCGGGACATCATCAGCGATATCTGCCAGGGCTTCGGCTGCAGCCCCAGCATCTTCCGGCCGTACAACACGATCCACAAACCTAACCGTGAAATCTAATCCGGCAGGATCTTTCAACACGCCAGCCAACTGTTGGGCGGAAGCATCCGGTTCGATACGTGCGGCCGCCGCCAACCATGTTCGAACTTGCTCGATGGCAGCATCTCCAAGTTGCCATGGAGCAATATCAGCCGGACGATGATCTGCAGTAGCCATAATGCTTCCGATCCCAAGTTGCATCTCTTGTGACACGTATCATACGGCTTCGGCCGGAGAAGACAGAAGATGACGGCCAACACATTTTGCACAAATCAAGCCTACGACCAGCGAATATACAGGCAACAACCAGCATCATGATTACTCGACGCCTATCAGCGGTGATTGAGATTTGGAAATTGCGCTGTCAGTGACGAATAATTGTTTGCTATGAATGAAGAACATGCCTATCAACTGGCCGCCATCGTCGCCTATTTACTTCTGATGGTTGGCATTGGATTGTACGCGTACCGCCGGACAAAAACAGGTCGAGATTTTCTGCTAGCAGGACGTGACCTGTCGCCGCGGGTAGCTGCTCTTTCTGCAGGAGCCTCCGATATGTCGGGTTGGCTCATGATGGGTCTGCCCGGTGCGCTGTACGCCACCGGTTTACTTGAAGCCTGGATTGCAATTGGTCTCACGATAGGCACCTGGTTCAACTGGAAAATTGTGGCACCGCGTCTGCGGGTCTATTCGGAGATCACGTCCGATGCGATCACTATGCCGGCGTTCTTTGAACAACGTTTCCGGGATCGCACCCGTTTGCTGCGCTCCGTGTCAGCCGTCATTATTTTACTGTTCTTCATTTTCTATGTTGCCTCGATGATGGTCGCATCCGGGGCGTTCTTTGAATCCGCGTTCGGTTGGCCCTACATGACCGGCCTCCTCGTGGTCGCCGCTGTCACGCTGCTCTATACTGCCTTCGGTGGTTTCCTCGGTGTATCACTCACCGACGTTGCCCAGGGCTTGCTTATGTTGGCTGCTCTGGTTGCCGTACCGATTATCGCTACGGTCCAACTTGGGGGTCCTGGTGAAGTGGTCAGTCTTATCAGCGAATCTGATCTCCAAGAGGGCCTGAGCCACCTGTCCTTCACCGGCGGTGAATTCAGCATGACCTCCGCGCTCGTGATTATTTCCGGTCTCGCATGGGGCCTGGGCTATTTCGGCCAGCCACACATCCTGGCACGTCACTTCGCGATCCGTGACCCCCGAGAAATCAAGACGGCTCGTCGCATCGGCACCGGCTGGGTTGCCATCTCTATGACCGGCGCCGTGCTGACCGGTCTGATCGGGGTGGCCTGGTTCCAACGCGAAGGCCAACCACTCGAAAACTCCGAAACCGTGTTCCTTGCCCTGTCACAAATTCTGTTTCACCCGTTCATAGCCGGTTTGGTACTGGCTGCGGTCTTGGCAGCGATCATGTCGACAATGTCGTCCCAACTCATCGTGTCGTCCTCCGCTTTGGTTGAAGACGTCTACGGTCTGTTCAAACGGAACCCGAATGAACGCACTCAGCTCTGGTTGGGGCGCGGGTCCGTCGTCCTGGTCACCATCATCGCCGTCCTCATCGCCCGCGACCCGGAAGCAACCGTTTTAGATCTCGTTGGTTTCGCCTGGGCTGGCTTTGGCGCCGCATTCGGTCCGATGGTTCTACTGGCCCTCTACTGGCGACGCATTACTGCCATGGGCGCGCTTGCTGGGATGGTTGCCGGTGCCGCGGTGACCTATATTTGGGGCAGCGTTCCTGCGATCAAAGAAGCCCTCAACCTCTACGAAATCGTCCCCGGGGTTCTTGCTAACCTCGTGGTTGCCGTAGCGGTCTCATTGCTGACCAAGAAGCCTCAGCCAGAAATTGATGAGGAATTCACGCGTATGAAAGCAACAGTAGCCGGAAAATAGTTTCAGACAGATCTGACGTTGCAGCGGCGTACGATGGAACCATGGGTTTTTCTCGTCGACAAACGATATACGTGGCACTACAGCCTGACCAGGTATGGGATATCCTGACTGATCCTGGAGCGTGGCTGCAATTCGATGACCAGCTCCAGCAGTTCTCCCCGGTCCACATGACCGGGAATCGACTGCAGGTCGCAGACAGGGTCAAGGTCGTACCGAAAGCACTGGTTCGTGGTTTCGTGCACGCCGCAACCGCTCCGCCGGCAACCATCACGACCGTTGCTGCACGGCGAGAAATCGCTTGGCGCCAGACTCAGCCCGGGGGCTTTACCCAACAACGCTGGCAACTTCGTGCCACCGTTGATGGCGGTACCGAGCTGACCCGTCACACCGAAGTGGTTGGCCCTCTTGCCGCTCCCCTGGGCGCCGCCCTGGCTGCTCCCTTGGCGGGTGATGTGGGTGCCGTCGGTGCGCGCATGGTTCACATGGCTTCAACCGGACCGGACGTCGCCCAACCGCTCACGATTATCGCCGGCGGCTCGGGCTACCTCGGTCAACGATTAGCCACCCGCATGATCGCCGCTGGACAACGTGCAACCGTACTGACGCGCCAACCCACATCAGGGGCCACCTATCCTCAAGCTCGCTGGGGCCAAGACGATCTTGGACCACTACATGAACTCCTGATGGATCCCGCCGGCGTCAACATCGTCAACCTGGCTGGTAAACGTCTCGGGCCTCGCTTCACGCCAGAAGAACTGCGCCTCCAAAGAGCATCACGCATTGTGCCCACCGAGACTTTACGCGCCGCAGTAACTGCCGCTCAGGAAGAAGGCGCAGTGGTTCACCGGTGGATTCAAGGTAGTGCAGTGCCCCTGTGGGGCTCGGAATCCACGACGGAGTTCACCGAGGCTACCTCGCCGATGGCGGACACGGATGGCCCAGATGGTATGGGCCGTCTGGTAACTGAATGGGAGGCCGCTGCTCCAGATAATGCCGTGTTCGTACGTACTGGTATCGTGCTCGGTCAACACACAGAAATCACCAAAGGATTGACAGCCATGGCGCGGTCCACAACCCGGCCTAGCGTTGATGGCTTCCTACCCTGGATTCACGAGGATGACTGGGTCGGTTTGGTCCAACATCTGTTAGCTATGCACAATGCGCCGACAAAAGTGGTGGCAGTGGCTCCACAACAGACGCGACTGTCCGAAGTCATTCACGCGCTCGTCCCCGGACAAGGACCGCGCAGCATCCCGGTGCCCGCCGCCCTGCTGCGTACCGGTATGAACAGCATTGGTATGGAACCTGGACTCCTGATGGGGAGCACCCGGGCTCGCTCAATTGTGATTGATACGATGGGATACGAATTCTTATTCCCCACGATCTCTTCTGCCGGCGAAGCGGTCAGTGTCTGAGAAGATCGTAGCTCAGGTAAACCACACCGCCGCGAAAGCTGCGCATCTGCCGCAGTTCAAGGTTCAAGCGCTGCTTCGGCCAGAAAGCTAAACCGAAGCCTACAGTGACAGGACACACTAAGACCATGATCTGGTCGATAAGATCGTGACGAAATGCTTCGGCGGCAAGCGTGGACCCATCGACCGTAAGATCATGTTCCCGAGTATCTTTTAATGCTGTCACTTCCGCGGGATCGAATTCGCGGACGAGTTCAGTGCGAGCTGTGTGCGTCGATTCCAATTGTCGAGAATAGACGATCTTGTCGGTAGCGCACCACGTTTCAGCAAACCGAGCGGATTCAGGTGACTGTGCTGCCACCTCAGGATCAGTTTCCCAAACAGCCATCATCTCGTACATGCGTCGACCATAAAGAAATGTGCCAACGTTGGACATCTCGTCATTAGTGACGGTCAGAGCATCTTCGGTTGGTTGTGCCCAATCAAAATTGCCGTTGGCATCGGCCACATACCCGTCGAGCGAGATGATCATAGAATACAGTAATTTTCCCATTAACATCCCCGATTCGTAGAACGGTAGATTCAATCTATCAAATTCAGACGATACCGATCAGCCCGATTAGCGATAGGCGCGATGATACTGGGCCGGGGTTGGGGGATTCTTATGCCGTAGCGTTTGCGCGGCATGAATTGGGAAGTCGGGATTGCGTAATGATTCTCGTCCGAGTAATACGGCATCGGCTTGTTCGGTTACCAGAATGTGTTCGGCTTGGAATGGTTCAGTGATGAGTCCGACTGCAGCCGTGGGAACGCCGGTGCGACGGCGAATCGTTTCTGCAAAACGAACCTGATAACCCGGGCCGGTTGGGATCTCAGCAGGCATATTCGAACCGCTGGACACATCGATCATATCCACACCATGATCTCGCAACCACTCCACAACCTGCACCGTATCGTCGATCGTTAGGCCGCCTTCCACCCAGTCGACAGCTGAAAGACGGACCAACAGTGGCACGCCCTGGTCGATTTCGGCCCGTATGGCGTCGACTACGTCCAGAAGGAGACGAGCACGATTCGCTAAGGAGCCACCATAGGCATCGCTTCGTTCATTGCTCAGCGGTGACAGGAATTCGTGGAGTAAGTAGCCATGGGCTCCGTGGATCTCGAGGACATCGAAACCCGCTTCGATGGCGCGTCGCGCAGATGCCACAAATGCCGCAACGATGTGATCAATACCAGTTTGATCCAGCGCCTGTGGCGTCGCGAGTCCGGGAAATTCCACGGCGGAAGGTGCCACGGTGTCCCACCCGCCATCGGCCAGCGGCACACTGCCAGAGTGTTCATAGTCAAAAGGACGATACGTGCTGGCTTTTCGTCCCGCGTGGGCAAGCTGTATACCAGCGACAGCACCCTGGGAGTGCATGAACCGCACAATGGGTGCCAGGGCATCGCGCTGTTCATCATTCCACAGGCCCAAGTCCTGCGCTGAGATGCGGCCCTGAGGGGTCACCGCGGTGGCCTCCACGATGATCGCACCTGCTCCCCCACGGGCGAGCCCGCCCAGGTGCACCATATGCCAATCTGTTGCCACGCCATCATTGTTCTCAGCGCTATATTGACACATCGGAGGAACCCACGCTCTATTCCGTGCGGTGACACCACGAAGAGTAATGGGTTCAAAGAGCAAGCGAGACAAGCTGGGGATCCTCACGTTATCTAAAGTCAGGTCGGGGAAACATTTTCTATACCAGTCCGGATGTTATCAGGTCTCATAAGCATTCATTCATTAGGCGAAGATCACGAGCAGGTAGAGCATGAAGATCATAAGATGCGCTGCACCATGCAGCGGGGTGACGAATTTTCCGAGCATCGAAGCCATTGAGGTGAGCAGTGTGACGGCTAATAACATGAGGTTTCCAGGAGTTTCTGCCAGCACGACGGGCTGATCAGTGAGCAGGCCAATCGTCAAAACAGTGGGAATAGTGAGTCCTACCGTTGAGACCAACGCCCCGTGACACAGGTTGCTCATGCGCTGTATTTCACCCGAGGCTGCCGCGCGGATTACAGTGATCGTTTCGGGCAAGAACACAATTGCCGCAATGAGTAGGCCAGACAGTGACGTCGGTGCCCCGAGCCTGCCAAGACCCTCATCTAATAACGCCGCCATGTCGTGTGACAGCAACACGATCGGGATGACTGTCAGTACCAGCACGATGGCTCGGGCCAGTATTTCGCTTCGATGTTCTGCCAGCACGTGGGTGATGCTGGTGAGCGACTGCTGAGTGTCTGGAGTCACGGTCCGGGTTGAAGGGTGGCCACTGGTTACTTCTTGAAAGTCTCCGCGCTGTGCGCCCATTTGACGGTAAAGAAAGAACCCGTACATCACGAGGGTGCATGCCGCGACCAATAGGGCCTGTGTTGAACTGTATACCCGTTCATCACCAATGACATGAGGTAGGCCGAACGCGACGCATAACATGACCACTAAGACGGCTAGGTATGAGGAAGCACCCGTTCGATTCAGTTGTAGACGCACGTGCCTGGTACCGCCAATGATGAGTGCAACTCCAACGACGAGATTCAGAATGATCATCGCAACGGCCATGACCGAATCTCGAGCGATCGTCTGGTGGTCTCCTGGCCCCAGCATCACTGCCGAAATGAGGACCACTTCGATGACGACAATCGAAAGGGTCAACACCAATGTGCCGTAGGGATCACCCAACCGGTGAGCTAATCGTTCTGCTTGGGTCACGACACCAAACGCACACACTACGATGACAGCGATGATTGCAGCCAAGATGCCGAACAGCATCGGTGCGGCCAACGGGTCCGGCAAGATGGCGCTGGTGCTCTGCAGCGCGATCCATCCGACCCAGCCAAGCAGCAGGTGTCCCGCCACTCTGGGCGTCAGAACATTTCGGATCAATGGCATGGGAGTTGGCCTCTTCTGTGGGCCGTCCCAGCTCTGATTGATCACGTCCAGGTCGTCCTGAACGCTCTGTGGCTATCTATCGTAACGCCTGAACACATGGCGTCAGGCGCTCGATGCTAGGCATCAATGATATAACTTCGGATCTCTTTGATCTTCGCATTTTTGCCGTGCCCAGCAAATACGATGACGTGGTTAAAATGCGATTGCGACCCATCCGGATGCCTGATTGTCCCATCTGCTCCACAGTCCGTTCCGTGTGTGATGATCGTATGGAGCTTTAATTCATTGACCGGTTCTTCTGCACCCAGCCACTGGCGAACGTCTGCTGCCGTAGACAACGTGCGAGATCCGACGAGTTGCCACTGGATATCGTCTTGAAGTGTGGCGATGACCGCGTCGGCGGCTCGGCTGTAGAGCGCGATGAGAAAGTCTCGGATGACAATTTTTCGTGGCGCATTGCCGCAATTCTCCGGGATATCGACAACGGACAATTGTTCAGCATCGGCAGTCATACGCAGTTTATCCTTGTTGAAGTACGCGCGGTGGCTTACTCGCTGTTTCGACCAGTGAGTTTGTCTCTCAAACGGTCGACCATCCCGAGACCTGGCCCAACAGTTTTATGGAACAGTTCTGACTGCGGAATATTCGGATGTGGGCGTGTGGGCGCTACACGCTTAGCTTGCTCAACTTTTTCGCCTATCGCTCGACGTTGTTCAGCCGGGATGTGTTCTCGAAGTTTCGGGAATTGTTCATCTTCTTCATCACTAATGTGGTGCCGCAGCTGAGATTCTAGTTCATGCACGAGTTCCATGAACGATTGATCCTCTGCATTGACGTCTTCGAGACGTTTCATGACATCGACTAGCTCGGCATGCTCTTCTTTATCGTGCTCGACTTCTTCACTGCCATTTGGTACATGTGTTTCCATTGCCGGATAAACAAACATTTCTTCAGCAACGGAATGACGCATCACTTCAGCGATCACAGCATCTGCAGTCTCACGACGTGTTTGTGTATTCGTTGCCTGCTTGATGACATCTAATAAGTCGAGCATGGCCTGATGGTCGGCGGTGAGAATGTCGATGACATCATGTTCTGTTGAAGCGGAAGTATCGGAAGGCATGGCAAACCTTTCGTCGAGAACTTGCCACCTCCGGCCTCGAGTGACACCGAAGGTAACTCACTGCTTTCATAACGCTACTGTGTGTTCTCTGACACGTCCAGGGGCCCGCTAAATGAAAAGAGTGAACGGGGCGTATCGCTTAGTAGACCGCGACGGTTTCCTGCTGTTGCTCAAGGTGCACCGGACCAGCATGTGGGCCCGTCTGTTCTAAGCCGCAGGCTGTCATTGCCCAGAGTGAAATGCCTGCCGCTGCTGCGAGTTTCATGAGTCGTTTCTGCATGGTTGTCCTTCTCATATATGATGCTGACGCCAAGCATACAACTGATCAATCGCTTCGGCGAGACCTAGTGCGCCGCCCCTTCAGCGAGTAAGAGCTTCAAGAGTACGCTAGTGATGCGCTAGGAACCGTGTTACTTGTATAAGGCTGTGGACTCAAGCAACTAGCCGATGGAAGAGATTTTCCAAATCCTGGAGAAATACTATCCAGATCCCTGCAAATACTGTGGAGCTAAGGGGATTCGAACCCCTGACCTCTTCCGTGCCACGGAAGCGCGCTACCAACTGCGCCATAGCCCCTTATTAAATTTGGTTATCCGTTCGGACAACATCCACCAGTATACATAGCTTTTCGTTGAAAACAAATTTGAGATGTCGCGAATACGCAGTGATGTTAAACACTGGTTTGCGTCAGGGTAAAAGTCCGGAATTCGCCTGTATTTGATTGCAATACGTGTGCCCGACAATTCTCCAAACGAGGTACGCTCGCGTACTCGTCGTCCTTGTGTCCGGTGAGCAGGTGCGCTGCAGCTCGCAGCGTGTTTCCATGTGAAATCACGAGTAAAACATTGGCCTTGTCCAGTGCTTGCAGCACGGCGCTGGCGGTCCGAGTACCGGACTGACGCGGGGTCTCTCCCCCAACCGGACCGGAATCGAGTTCGGGGAGACGAAAGGCTGCGTGTTCTTCTGGCCACCGCTCTGCAATTTCGGTAAACAACAGACCTTCCCACTGCCCACCGTTGGTTTCTTTGACACCATCAACGGTGCCTAAATCCAGCTGCCGGGCGCCGAGCATGATGCGTCCGGTTTCGTTGGCGCGAGCCAATGGTGACACAATGGCTGCATCGAATTCAGTGTGACGCCAGCGTAGTGCAGCTTTCTTCGCCTGACGCCGGCCAGCGTCATTGAGCAATATATCTGTTTGGCCTTGATACCGGCCTTGGGCATTCCAAGCCGTTTCGCCATGACGCAGAAGGACGATCGTTTTCATCGTGTGCGGGTCACCTATCCGATTGAAACACTGCCATTAGTCAGCTTGCGACAAGTCAATTTGCGGTGCATCCGCCCACAGTCGTTCCAGCGCGTAGTTCTCACGTTCTTCTTCGTGTTGCACGTGAATGACGAAATGCCCGTAATCTAACAGGATCCAGCGTGCTTCGGTTTGGCCTTCGCGACGGGTGGGTTTCAACTCCAGTTGTTCGCGCAATTCGTCTTCAATCTCGTCGACGATCGATTTGACCTGACGCTCGGTCTCGGCCGAGGCAAAGAAAAAGGCATCGGTGATGCCGAGACGCTCGGCAACATCTACCGCCGAGATATTTTCGGCCTGACGATTTGAAGCTGCTTTTGCAGCGATGTTCAAGGCGTCGAGTGTGGGTTCAGGTACGGCCACGAAACTCCTCTATGTTCAACGAGTAAACAGAATAATAGCTACTATCAACGCAATGATGCCGATAGCAAAGACAATGGCGGATATGGTCAGTATTCGGCGTTCTGGTGCCTCAGACTCTTTCGGATCAAGAGTATCAAGACCGTGAGCAGAGCTTGCATCGAGTGGTTGATCTGGGCCCGTTGTCGGGAGGTTATCAGTCTCAGTTGCGGGTTCAAAATGCGTTGAAAAGTCTGGTTTCGACTCCGGCTCAAAGACGGTTTCGACTGCCTCGTCTTCCTCAGCGACTTCAAAAGGACCGGTAATCATGGGGCGACTGCCGGCACGTTTGGCTCGACGTAACAGTTCCGAATCGGTCGCGTCATGAGTCGCCGTGTCTTCATCAGGATCATCGGATTCGTCGTCCGATACATCCGAATGCTCTGGGACTCCTTGAGTCACATCAGCGTCAGCAACTGCGTCGCGTGGCGCATCGTCGAGTTCTGGTTCATCATCGGATGATTCGACAACTGAGACCGCTGCGGTTTCCAGTTCTTGCAGTTCCTGCGACTTTTCTGCGAGCTCTTTCTGGCGACGAAGGAGCAGTGGGTCGATCACGTTCGGGTTTTCCTGACCCAACCGAACAATTTCTTGGGTCAGTTCTTCGGTCTCCGCACGCAATGCTTCCCAACGAATCTCTATGGTGTCGAGACCACTCATATCCGTGATCTCAACTGCCGAGGCACCATACTGTTCCGATGTGGAGACGACGATGTCGTCCTCTTCGGACCCCACGGGTGTTTCCGTCACAGCAGGAATCGGAGGCGGTGGCGCTTGGGGTGACGTTGCCCGGCGGACCACTTTGGGCTCTGCGGTCTCTTCCAAGCTAGCTTGTTGTTGTTCTAACGCAGCTATTTCCGCGCGTCGTTGGGCATCTGCACGTGCTGCTTGTTGTCGGGCTTCGCGGCGAGACAGTGGCTTTGCATCGTCCTCGTCTTCGCTGCGTTTTGTGATGATTGGCAACATACCGGTAGATGTGACTTGGGAATCAGCTCGACGGCGGCGCGGTACCGGGACATCAGCAGATGGTTCTTCCACCTCAGCTGGCGCATCTATTGGAGAGGCAGCAGCGCGACGCCCCTGGGCGTTGGAGACGTCCGTGTCGTCATTTGCAGCAGGTTCATTTGGCTCGGCCAGTGTTGCGTCAACGGGGCTCTTATCGTTTGTTGCACCCGTGACTCGACTCGCCGGTACCGGTGTCACTTTGGCGACGGTTTCCGTGGCTTCGCGTTCGGCGTCTGCTGCGCGCTGTTCGCGCTGTTTAACTTCTTCAGCCCAGCGCTGGGCTTCTTCATCACGCAGTTTCGAGCGTTCTTCGCGTTCGCGTTGGAGCCGCAGGTCTCGGCGGGAAGGATAAGAGTTACTCATCGTCTTCCTCCGGTCTATTGTTCAGGGAGGCCGGAACATAGGGCGCAATATTATGGCGGGTTTTGTCACCGTTGTCGTCAACGTATAACCCATATTTCCCAATATATTGCACCACGCCGTCTGGCACGAGGTACCACACGGGTTTTCCGGCGGCTACGCGGTCACGACAGTCGGTCGACGAGATGGCCATCGCTGGAATTTGCATCAGCGAGACTTCATCCGCCAGCCCGAAGTCGGTGAGCTCGTGGCCTGGTCGGGAGACACCTACGAAGTGTGCTTTGCCCCAGAGTTGTTCCACATTTTTCCAGGTCATGATTTGTTCCATCGCATCTGCACCGGTGATGAAAAAAAGATCTGCATCGGGGCGCAGTTTCTGGATATCGTCCAGCGTATCGGCCGTATACGTTGGGCCTGGGCGGTCGATATCGACCCGGGAGACAGAAAAGCGTGGATTCGACGCCGTGGCGACCACGGTCATCAAATACCGGTGTTCTGCCGGTGAGACATCCTTGTCAGATTTCTGCCATGGTTGACCCGTAGGAACAAAGACTACTTCGTCGAGATCAAACTCTGCAGCGACTTCACTGGCAGCGACGAGGTGGCCGTGGTGAATGGGATCGAACGTTCCACCCATAATACCTAGGCGAGCTCGACGGGCCGGTGGGGTGTTGGGAGTTTGATTCACAGGCGTGTTAGCTATTAAAGGAGGTTGAGCCCTGGTTTGGCTTTGCAACGTCGCTCGGTGCAGGCGCCTCTGGACGCAATGCAACCGAACGTAGTGACATGATGGCTAACAGCAGGAACATCAACGCAGCAAAGAGCACCAGTCCATAGACGATTGGTGGCACCGGCAGTTGGTTGACGACAGCTTCTTCTGCTGCTGCTTGGAACATTTCCATTAGTTGTACTCCTGAATGAACGTGTGTTGCTAGTAGATGAGCTTACCGAATTTTTGACCGTCGAGGGTGACAGTGTCTGCGGCTAGTGTCGAATTTGACCGTCGCCACGCAGGATCCACTTTGTCGAGGTGAGCTCTTCAAGCCCCATGGGCCCACGTGCATGCAATTTTTGAGTTGAGATGCCGATTTCTGCCCCCAGCCCAAATTGACCGCCGTCGGTAAAGCGCGATGACGCGTTGATCATCACAACAGCTGCATCGACTTCTGCGATGTATCGCTCTGCGTTCGACAAGTTCTCTGTAAGGATGACTTCGGTGTGACCCGTAGAGTACATCTCGACGTGCTCGATGGCTTCGGCAATGTCGTCCACAATTTTGACGGACATTTCCATGTCTAAATATTCTGTAGCCCAGTCTTCTTCAGTTGCCGCGACTGCGTCCGTCACCCATGTGGCAGCTGTTGGATCCACGTGGAGCAAGACACCGGATGACTGCAATGTGTTCAGCACGTTCACGCCGGTTTCCTTGGCGTCTTTGTGGATCAACACGGTTTCTGCTGCATTGCACACCGAAGGGCGGTGCGTCTTGGAATTGAAAACGACGTCCACGGCTTTCTGTGGATCGGCCGAGGCATCAACGAACACGTGGCCAACACCAGCTCCGGTTTCAATCACGGGTACGGCGGCTTGCTCGACAACTGTACGGATCAGCCCGGGGCCGCCGCGTGGTATGAGGACGTCGACTCCCCCACGGTAGGTCATCAGCGCATTGGCACCGTCACGTCCAAGTTCATCAATGCCTTGGATGAGGTCTGCTGGCAGACCGTTGGCTTCTAGGGCGTCGCGGAGGACTGAGATGGTCACACCGTTGGTAGTTTCTGCGGCGGAGCCACCGCGCAATATGACCGCGTTGCCGGACTTGATGCCGATGCCAGCAATGTCGACGGTGACGTTCGGGCGGGCCTCATATATGGCACCCACTACGCCCAGTGGGACGCGAATCTGTTGCATGCGAATGCCGTTGGGCAGGTTGTTTCCGCGCAGCACATTGCCGATGGGGTCCGGGAGGCTGGCAAGCTCACCCAGCGCTGAAACAAGCCCGTCGATACGCTCGTCGGTCAGTTGTAGACGGTCCAAGAGGGCATCAGCGGTGTTGTTTTCCTGTCCACGCTGTAGGTCTTTGGCATTGGCCTCGAGAATAGCTGCCCGATTGGCATCGATGGCTTCTGCCATGACCGCCAGTGCGGCATCTTTCTCGGCACGAGATGCCCTGCCCAGAGTCTTCTGCGCGGTGCGTGCAGCCTTGGTGATCGTTGCGATCTGCTGTGTCACGGAATCAAGTTGAACAGTCATGGCGTCATTCTAGTCGTAATGGTCTCGGGAAAGTGATGTCTGCTTCACAATGACCGCATCGTCGGTGTGGATCACAACGCGATCATATTCTGGTCCGAGTTCGTTTCGCAGTTGGCGAGTGGACTTCCCCACCATTGTCGGTAGCTCGTTGGCGGAATAGTTGGTCAGCCCGCGTGCCACAACGATTCCTTCGGAGTTCACAACTTCTACCACGTCACCGGATTCGAATGTCCCTGCGACACCGATTAGTCCGGCGGGTAACAGTGAGCGGTGACGCACCGTAATGGCTTCCACAGCACCATCGTCGATCATGATGCGACCCCGCGAGACGGCCATGTGTTCCAACCACGCATTGCGGGCAGACTTGCGCTCACCCCGCGAGTCGAACCATGTGCCGACGTCTTCTCCATCAATCGCAGCCTGGGCGTTGTCTGCCGAGGTCAGAAACGTAGGGATGCCAGCATCAGTGGCGATCGACGCCGCCTGGAGTTTGGTGACCATTCCCCCGGTACCCACGGCGGACCCAGAGTCCCCGACTGAAACATGGTCCAGGTTGGCTTCTGCCGAGACGTTGGCAATGCGGCGCGCGCCTGATCGTGTTGGTGGGCCGTCATAAAGCGCATCAACGTCTGAGAGCAAGAGCAACGCGTCGGCTTTGACAACGGAGGCGGCCAGTGCGGCCAGCCGATCATTATCGCCGAACCGAATTTCATGGGTCGCCACCGCATCGTTTTCGTTGACGACAGGGATGACGCCGAGGTTGAGCAGCCGGTTCAGGGATCGAAAGGCATTGTTGTACTGCGTACGACGCATCAGGTCCTCTGCGGTGAGCAGGACCTGGGCGACACTAATGGAGTGTTTCCAGAAGGATTCTGAGTACTGTGCCATCAGACGGCTTTGGCCCACGGCTGCAGCCGCCTGTTGGGTGGCCAGATCTTTGGGACGTTTCGCGAGACCCAAGGGTTTGAATCCGGCTGCAATCGCGCCCGAGGAGACTAACACCACCTGCGCACCGCTGTGGTACAGCTGCCCCACGACGCGTGTCAGTGCATCGATCGCGGGGATTGAGACCCCGCCTTGTCCATCGGTGAGCGACGAGGAGCCGACTTTGACCACGATGCGACGAGCATCACGAAGGGTACTGCGATCCGTGACTGGATTGGGCGTAGACAGGTTGGGCGTGGACACTGCAGTTCTTTCTAGTCGTGCTCGGATTCGTCATTGGTCCACATCCCGGAAGACCGTTCGCGTTCCATTTGAGCTTGCGTTGTAGCACGAGCTGCTTTCCGCTCGGCATATTCTTGGCGTTTTTCTTCGCGGGTTGGACGGTGGCGCTCTGCTACCCGCGTATCGCCGCCGCGTGGCCCAGATAAGTGTTCTGCACCGGTGGTCATGGTTGGTTCCCAATCGAATACCACACCGGATTCGTCATCTCCTACGACGACGGCGTCACCGGGAAGTGCGCCTGCATTGAAGAGCGCTTTTTCGATTCCGAGTCGTTCTAACCGGTCGGCCAGGTATCCAACGGCTTCGTCATTGTCGAAATTGGTTTGGGCAACCCAGCGTTCTGGTTTGTCGCCACGGATCCGAAACATGGGTTTCATGCTGCGTTCTTCTTTATTGATGGTGAATTCGCGTGGGCGTGCCCTGCGTCGACGGTGCTGCGGCACAATGGTAATGGTCTCAGGTGTGTGTTCGTCACGCTCTGCGGCTTCGGCTTGTTCAAGGCGAGCTTGGGCGACGAGATCTGCCATCGCGTACTTCAATTGGTCCAGCCCTTTACGGCTCACCGCCGAAATTTCGAAGACACGCAGCCCACGGGATTCCAGTTCGGCACGAGTCATATCGGCCATCGCTTGACCGTCCGGGAGATCCGTTTTGTTGATCACCACGAGTTGCGGGCGCTCGTCTAGGGGAATGAGTTGTTCGCCGCCATCAGTGAGGATGGGTTCTACAGCGTAGGCCGCGAGCTCTTTTTCTAACACGTCGAAATCGGTGATCGGGTCACGGTCAGATTCCAGTGTTCCGGCGTCGAGAACGTGGACGAGTGCGTGGGTGCGTTCGACGTGGCGCAGAAATTCTAGCCCCAAGCCTTTGCCTTCGGATGCGCCAGGAATGAGCCCTGGAACGTCGGCCACGGTGAAACGTGTTCCCCCGGCATCCACGACGCCGAGATTTGGTACCAGTGTGGTGAACGGGTAGTCAGCAATTTTCGGTCGTGCCGCGGAAATGGCGGCAATCAGCGATGATTTGCCGGCTGACGGGAAACCGACCAGGGCAATGTCGGCGACGGTTTTGAGCTCCAGCACAACGCTGCGTTCTTCACCGGGGATCCCCAGCAAGGCAAAACCGGGGGCTTTACGTTTCGGGGACGCTAGCGAGGCGTTGCCCGCTCCGCCGGTGCCGCCGTGAGCGAGGGTGATTTCCTCATACGGGGTCACCAGGTCGTGGAGGATGTTGCCGTCGGGGTCTTTGATGACGGTGCCAACGGGAACAGGTAGGTACAGTATTTCACCATTTTTGCCGTGTCGTAGATCGCCCTTGCCGGGTTCGCCGTTGGTGGCTTTTCGGTGCGGCTGGTGATGGTAGTCCAGCAGGGTGGTGACTTGTGGGTCAGCTACGATCACGACATCGCCACCGTGGCCACCGTTGCCGCCGTCCGGTCCACCGAGTGGTTTGAATTTTTCGCGCAGCACGGAGGTCTCCCCGTGCCCACCGTTGCCCGCGGTGGCATGCACGGTTACATGATCTATGAATTGTGACATGAGGGTCCTCCAGGGTTTTATTGTGAAAACTCAAAGCGGGGACGGACCAGGGGTGGTCCGCCCCCGCTGGAGCGTGAGAAAAAACGAAAGCTACTGGGCTGCAGCTGGGACGATGTCCACAACTTTACGGCCGCGACGGCTGCCGAATTCGACTGCACCGGCTTCTAGCGCGAAGAGGGTGTGGTCCTTGCCGAGACCAACGTTGCGGCCCGGGTGGTATTTGGTTCCACGCTGGCGAATCAAGATTTCACCGGCGGAAACAGACTGACCGCCGAAACGCTTTACCCCAAGGAACTTGGGGTTGGAGTCACGACCGTTACGTGTGGAGCTAGCACCTTTTTTTGTTGCCATGAGTTAAATCCTTTGCGGGTTCTTCCGGGTCAAGCTTACTTGATGTCGGTGATCTTCACGCGGGTCTGGTCCTGACGGTGACCCTGGCGTTTCTTGTAACCGGTCTTGTTCTTGTATTTCTGGATGACAATTTTCTTGCCGCGCATGTGCTCGAGCACTTCGGCAGCAACCTTGACCTTATCCAGATCTTTTTTATCTGAGGTAACCTTGTCGCCATCAACCAGCATCAGGGCAGGTAGTTCAATAGAGCTACCTACTTCATCGGGTTGGCGATCTAGGACTACCAAGTCTCCTTCAGAGACTTTTTCCTGGCGTCCGCCAGCGCGTACAATCGCGTATGCCATTTGGACTCACTTCTCTCGACGTTAATCAAAAATCTTATCAGCTGTTTAAACACCTGAGGGTCTTGGCTCACGAGACAAGTCGCCGATTTTGGACACCAACTGCCAGGTTTCACAGCACCAAACAGGTAGTCTATCGCTTTTCGTCTCGTGATCCAAATTCTGTATCAGCGTGGCGTGCCCGGTGAGGAGATCTCATCGGCTGCGACACCGACCCCCAAAATGGCCGACGTTTTCACAGGTTTATCCTGCTGTTTCGTCTGATCGGTGACACTGGCAGCAAAGCTCTTGCCCTGCTGTTCGGGTTGGTCAGAGGCCTGCTGAATTTGTGTTGCCCCGGTTGGCGAAGACGCTGCACGACGACGCCGTTTGGGTGCTGGTTCTTTGGTGTGCTGCTGGGCAGCATCCGAAGTTTGAGATTGCCCCGCAGGCTGTGGTGATTCAACCTTAGGCTGCTGTGCAGGTTTCGAGTCGTGTTGCTGGTTCGAAGTCTGCTGTTCGCTGTTGGACTGTGACGCTTCACCACGGCGATTATTGCGACGGCGATCTCCGCGGCGTCGACGAGAGGATCCAGAGTGCTGATGCTCATCATCCTGGTCGTCCTGCTGATCTTGGTCTTTTCCGTTGTTGGCTGCAGCAATCGATGCCATTGCGTTGCGTGTCTGCTCGGCTTTGCCGTCGTCGTGACCATTGTATTGCTGGTCTTGTTCTGCGGGCTGGGACTGGTGCTGGTCTTTATTGCGACGGCCGCGACGTGTGCCGGCATCTCCGCCACGACGACGTTGACCGGATGAATCATGCGGTTTGCCACGCTCAACTGGCTCGTCGTGGACGATTATGCCACGACCAGCACAGTGTTCACAGTCGTGCGAGAACACTTCCACCAGACCCGTGCCCATACGTTTGCGGGTCATTTGGACCAACCCAAGAGAGGTGACCTCGGCGACTTGGTGTCGTGACCGGTCACGGCCCAGGCACTCTACGAGACGACGCACGACAAGATCACGATTGGATTCCAGCACCATGTCAATAAAGTCGACCACGATGATGCCACCGATATCGCGCAACCGCAGCTGACGGACAATCTCCTCCGCAGCTTCCAAGTTATTTTTGGTGACCGTTTCTTCCAGGTTGCCGCCTGAACCGGTAAATTTACCCGTGTTGACATCTACCACGGTCATGGCTTCTGTACGGTCAAAGACTAACGAACCACCAGAGGGTAGATTCACTTTCCGATCCAGTGCCTTATGCAGTTGTTCATCAATCCGGAAATGGCCAAACAGATCCATGCCGTTGAATGCTTTGGGATCCCATTTTTCTAATCGATCGACGAGATCGGGTGCCACATAGGTGACATAGGCTTGGATTTTGTCCCAAACCTCATCGCCTTCAACCAACATTTTGGTGAAGTCTTCATTAAATACATCACGAACCACTTTGATCGTCAGGTCAGGTTCGGAGTGCAACAGCTCGGGGGCCAAGACTTTATTCGAGTTGGACTGCTCTTCGATTTCTTCCCACTGCACGCGCAGCCGGTTGATGTCGTTGAGGAGTTCATCTTCGGCGATGCCTTCCGCGGCGGTCCGCACGATGACACCGGTCTTATTTGGCAAGTGTTCTTTGAGAATAGACTTCAAACGGTTGCGTTCAGTATCCGGCAGTTTCCGCGAGATACCGGTCATGCTACCGCCTGGCACATAGACCAAGTAACGTCCGGGCAAGGACACTTGTGCTGTCAGACGTGCACCTTTGTGACCCACCGGATCTTTGGTGACCTGCACCAGTACCGGGTCGCCGGATTTCAGCGCGTTCTCAATTTTCTTGGGTTTGCCATCCAGTTGTGCTGTGTCCCAGTTGACTTCACCGGCATAGAGGACAGCGTTGCGGCCGCGACCAATATCGACGAAGGCCGCTTCCATGGATGGCAGAACATTCTGAACTTTACCCAGGTACACGTTGCCGATTAATGAATCTTGTTGTGTATTCGACACAAAGTGTTCGGCAAAAATACCGTCTTCGAGTACAGCGATCTGGATGCGATCATCGTGTTGCCGCACCATCATTTTGCGCTCAACAGATTCCCTGCGAGCCAAAAACTCGGCTTCTGATACGACATCGTTGCGTTGGCGACCTCGGCGCGAACTGCGACGGCGCTGGCGCTTGGCTTCGAGTCGTGTCGAACCGCGCAGTGAGGTGACCTCGTCAGGTCCAGAAGTTGAAGCCTGGCGCGGGGCACGAACACGGGTCACGGTATCTTCTGGATCCCCGTCACCACCGCCGTCCATTTCTAAGTCAACATTGCCCCGGCGACGTCTGCGACGACGATGCGACACCGTATGTTCCTCATCGATCTCATCATCGCTGTGTTCGTCCTCGCGCGCACCGCGAGGTGAGCGCTTCGGCTGTTGACGCTGATCTTTATTGGCGTTAGCGTCGTCGCGATCGGTGTCATCGCGCTGTTGGTTTTTGTTCCGCTGCTTCTTGTTTTGATTATTTTTCTTCCGCCCGCGGTCCTCACGCGGCTCTTCTTTCGGAGCTTCGCGGCGGCGTACCGGCACCTGCGAGAAGTCTGGGGCTTGAAACAGTAGGCCCGTCGGATCATCTGGCATCGTGGTGCCTGCTGAATGCTGCGCATTATCCGTTTGTGCTTGCGTGTTATCGGCAGCTGTCATGCTGCGCCTCCCGGGCCTAAGCGTGATCCGCACTCATCACGGTTAGACCGAATCCGGTTGTGCGTACGCCGCATTGGCTTATACGCACTACGAAAAAGCCTAATATGAACCGGTCTGTGCCGGAGCCAGCAGAAGCGTCCAAGACAATTCAAAAACTTCAGGTGCTCGCAGTCGGGGGATTCAACATCCTTTTCACTATGATGGAATCTACCGTCGCAACCGCAAGCCATAAAGCTTCCGCAGGACCAAACGGGTGTGCGTGCCCGTAGAGGTCTCCACTATTGTGACATACTTTGCGCAAAAACTCGCCATTAGACTCTAATTCTCAGCTTCCGGCCTTATACTCGGCCCTGTGAATACCGCCATAAAAGATACGAGTGACGTTGAGTCGCGCCCCTGGTACGCCCACAGTTTTGGAACAGCAATTCTATTGCTGATCACCGGAGTGGTCGGCATGATTGCCACCTTGGTGTTGACCTATGAGCGTGTCCAACTTTGGATGGATCCCGCGTATGTCACCTCGTGTGATGTCAATGTATGGGTCTCATGTGGCACAGTCATGCAGTCCTGGCAGGCCTCCCTCTTTGGGTTCTCCAACCAATTTATTGGACTCATTGGATTCGCGATCGTCATCACGATCGGGATGGCGATTATGGGTGGTGCCCGTTTTTCAAACTGGTGGTGGCATGCCACATCCATCGGACTCACGCTGGCGATGATCTTCTGCTTATGGCTCTGGACCCAGGCTGTTTACAGTATCAACACGCTGTGTCTGTATTGCATGATCGTATGGGCCGTCACGATCCCGGCCGCGATTCTGATTTTTGCCCGCAATGTCTGCCACGACTTGATCAAAGTCACACCACGAACGAAGATGATAATAACGACGGCCGCCTGGCCGACGATCATCTTGTTATACGTGGTGATCGGCGCATCGATCTTGCTCCGCTTTGGCGAAGCAATGTTTTAGGACACCTTTGGACGCCAACACATTCAATGCCATGCCTCGACCAGAATTGACCCACCCATATGTCGAGGCCAGACATGCCGCATCGGTCATTATGCTGCGTCAAGCAGCAAACACCTTAGAAGTCTATGTACAGCATCGGGCAACCACGATGGACTTTGCTGCAGGTGCCGTAGTGTTTCCCGGAGGTCGCACCGATGCCGAAGATGCCGACTTTGATTTTGGTACAGCGGCTCGTCCGGTACTGAACACACATGTACATGGCTGGCAGAAGACCTCGCTAGCATCGCAGCACGCGAACCAAGCGTTTACCAATTCATCGATGATGTTACGCACGGGACTGCGTGAAGTGGAAGAAGAAACCGGCGCGAGGCTCCAACCAGATCTCATGCATCCGTGGGCGAACCTCACCACACCGGTGGGGTATCCGAAACGCTTCGATACGTTCTTCTATATAGCTACACCAGATGAGGATGTGCTGCCAGAAAATATCACCACTGAGGCCACACATGCCGAGTGGTGCAGTATCCAATCCATCCTCGACGATGCCGCAGCAGAACGGATCGCCCTCATGCGGCCCACCAAGTTTCTGCTGACAAACATTTTAGAACGTGGTTCGATTAAGGCGCTTTTCGTTGGCGACCAGGTGGTTGAACCGATCCATGGTCTTTAGGCAAACAGGACTTTTTATCCTTCCCAGTGGATAGGTGCACACCCGAACATCGTTCGGAAGCTCCTGCTAAAAGTTGCTGGACTCTCAAAACCCACCCGACGGGCAATTGACGCGACGCTGAGATTTGTGGTGCCTCGTTGCGCAAGCATCCGCGCAGCATGACCTAAGCGTACTTCCCGCAGATAACGTCCAGGCGTATCTTCAACGGCACGAAACGTGAGATGGAGTTTCCGAACAGAGATGTGATGAGCTGCTGCTAGGCGCTCAACTGATAATTTCGGGTTGCGAAAGTGCTCATGAATGTAGCTTTTCAGGATCTCCAACGTTGACGGGTCTGAGTCCCATGAAAACTCCCGTTGATACAGCGCAGTGCGCAAAACACTCCTGAGCAACGATGTGCTGGTGTGGACAAATGTAGAGCCGACTGTTGAGCTGGCTTGAGTGTGCTCTCGGGAAATGCCGTATAGGAGCCCTCCAAGTGCCGACACGCCTGGCACGGAAGGTTCAAATGCACGCGCACATAGCTGACTAACAAGATTTTCCGTAAGCTCAAGTGCATCTCGAGGGATCTTTAAGACAAGCAGCTCCTGATCCCGGGAGCGATGATCAAGCGTGTACGGGCGATTCGCTTCGTACAAGACGGCGCTGCCAGGTGCCACTACAGCGGTGCGGTGATGCTGATGAACATAACTCGTGGACCGAACTTGGACTGACAGCAACAGATCATTATGCTCACTGCGGCGTGCAAGCGACTCAGTCCGTTCCACATGGACTTGATTGGAACGAATATGCGACAGCGATACCTCGTTCGATAGCTTTGTGTTGTGTAACGAAGCGTGAAAACCAGGTCCTCCCTGAGTACATCGCAGCGGTACGAAGGCTTGACTCGACACGATCTCCCAGTCATGAATATCACTGACTGACAGTTCCGTCATCGCGTTTCCTTTCAGTGCGTGCCCCTCGGTCCGATAACCGAGCAATTGCAGAAATTGTTAGCTAGCGTGCAGAAAACGCTAACGACAGGAGGTGACTCTGATCATAGCATTGGAGATACTTACTTAGACGAAATATCCGTAGCACTGAGGAGTGACAATGAACGAGACAGTACGAGTCGCAGCAGTCCAAGCCGAGCCCGTTTGGTTGGATCTTGATGCCACAACCGATAAGACTATCGACCTAATGCGTGAAGCCTCCGAGAGTGGCGCGCAGTTAATTGCTTTTCCGGAAACGTGGATTCCAGGGTATCCAGTCTTTCTGTGGTCACATTCCGTATTCGAACAAATGGATTTTGTGGCGCGTTACCGTGCCAATTCGATGAGCATTGACAGCGACCAAATCCGAAAGATCCGTGAGGCAGCTAGCCAATACTCAATCAGCGTTGTATTAGGCTTCAGTGAGAAAGACGGTGGCTCACTCTACATGGCTCAAATTATCATCGACGAGACCGGCGAGATTGTACTGCATCGGCGTAAGCTTAAGCCGACCCATGTTGAACGGACCCTATTTGGAGAGTCAGATGGCAGTGGTATCAAAGTTGTCGACACGGCTCTTGGGAGAATAGGGGCTTTAAACTGTTTCGAACATCTGCAGCCCCTCACGAAGTATGCGATGTACACACAAAACCAGCAGATCCATGTGGCAGGTTGGCCATGTCTAGGCGTGATGGGAGATGTGCCCGCGCTCAGTCCGGAAACGATCATGGCATGTTCACAAACCTATGCGCTCGAAGGCGGCACGTTTGTAATTACGGCGACACAGATCATGTCTGATGAAGGAGCTATGGCATTCCCCACGGTTGGGGGAAAGCCTAGCCCGGTCTACACGGGTGGCGGTGGATACGCCCGTGCATATGGACCTGATTCGACGTTGCTAACTGAACCTTTAGACCCTGCAACAGAAGGCCTCGTCTTCGCGGACCTGGATTTCGGGGCCATAGAAGCCGCCAAACTCACTCTTGATCCCGCTGGACACTACTCGCGGCCGGATGTTACTGCCCTGTTATTTGATAACCGGCCACAGGCTCCAGTAGTACAAACGCAAAAACTGCCTCAAGCATCCTGGCATGAAGAGAATCTGTCTTCTAGTGCACTCGATACTGAACCGACACCGATAGATATGTAACCCCATAAAGGCAGCGCAGGCACCGATTTTGTACCGGTGCCTGCACTATAAAAGCTGTTGTTCTTAGCCGAACCAAATGTCCATCTCACGTTGAGCTGACAACGTGGAATCGGAGGCGTGAATGAGATTTTTTTGCACGCCTTCGCCCCAGTCGCGGCCAAGGTCACCGCGGATGGTCCCTGGTTCGGCCAGCGTTGGATCTGATATGCCGGCTAGTACTCGGATTCCTTCAATCACACGTTCGCCTTCGACAATTGCGGCGACAATCGGACCTGAGGCCATGAAGTTCACGAGCGGTTCAAAGAATTCTTTGCCCTCGTGTTCTTCGTAGTGCACGGCGAGCATCTGAGGGGTCGCATTGAGCATGTTCAGTTCGACGATCTGGTAACCCTTACGCTCAATACGCGACAGTATTTCGCCGGTAAGGCCACGTTCCACACCATCGGGCTTTACGAGTACAAGTGTGCGTTCGGGCTGGCTCATAACTACCTCATTCATCAGATGCTTCGGCGAACGCGGTGTGCGTTGCCGTACATGATCATACCTAATCGGTGTCTGTTTCCACACCATGTTCACGCTCCCAGGCTGCTTGCTCTGCGGCGCGTTTCTGATTGTCTATATCGATCTGTTTTCCTTTGACCACGGCATACCACCAGGCCAGTGCAAATGCGATGCCAACAAAGAATCCGAATGGTTCCAAAAACCCGGAAGCGATGAGCAGCACTTGGATGATCCACCCGATGGCGATACCCAGTGGTTTGGTCACCATCCGTGCGGTGGCGCCGGCGATCACGGCGAGCACGAGGCTACCGACCAGCATCCACACACCACCGTTGTCTTGGTGGAGCCCGAACAGCATCAGACCGAAAAACGCAATGACAAAGGCTTCACCCAATAAGACGGTGGCGGTAAAGAGCACGAAGATGGAGCGTTGCTTCTTCTGCTGGCCGGGCTGCCACTCGCGTTGGCTTTTCGTTTCACGATCAGGACGCCATGATTCTTTGCCTGGCGTCGTGTGTTCCTCAGGACTCATCGTCCTCCTCCTTATCATCGTCAAAGAAGGTGCTGAAGTCGTCGTGTTCGGCGACTTCTACTGAAGCGTCGGGACTTTCAGTCTCGGCCCCGAGCAGTTCGCGGACCTGGCCCACCAGCGTAATGGAACCGGTGACCAGTACCCCCGCTCCCCCGGTGCCTGCGGTCAGTGACCGGCCGGCTTCTTGCACGCGGGCGTCAATGTCACGCACACCGCGAACCGCCCAGGCCATAGCATCAACTACTGATTGGGTCGTGAACAGCTGGTCTTCGTCCCAGCCCGCGTCTAAGGCAATTTCGGTCAGTTGTTCGGGTTCGATAGCACGCGGTGAGTTCGACTTGGTGATCGCCAAGTGTTCAATCTCGTCACCGAAGTGGTCGAAAAGTGCGGTCAGGATCCCCAGCGCGTCCTTGTCGTCAAGAACACCAACCACAAGACCCAGTGCCGAGAAATTGAAGGTCTCACGCAACGTGGTAGCGGTGGCTTCAATCCCCTGCGGATTATGTGCGGCGTCAATGACCAGCGACGGGTTGGTGCGCAATAATTCAAGACGGCCTGGGCTGGTGACCTGCGCAAGACCGTCTTGGAGCACATCCTGGTCCAATGGCTGCTCTCCGGCGCCAAGAAATGCTTCCAGTCCAGCGATGGCCACGGCCAGATTTTGCACCTGGTGGGCACCGTGTAATGGCAGGAACAGGCCGTTATATTCAGCGGCGATGCCCTGTATCGACACCTGTTGTCCGCCCACCGCCACCGAACGGTGGGTGACCCCAAATTCAACGTTCTCAAATCGGAAGTTGACCTGCTTTTCCCGGGCTGCGTCCAAGAGCACCTGTGCTGCTTCTGGCTCTTGGGCTGCCGAGATAAGGTAACCGTCCTCTTTGATGATGCCGGCTTTTTCCACGGCAATGACACCCGGGGTGTCCCCAAGTAAATCGGCGTGATCAACCGCAATCGGTGTGACCACCGAGACTTGAGCGTCGGCGACATTGGTGGCATCGGTAATTCCACCCAGACCGACTTCCAGGACCATTACGTCCACGGGTGCATCGGCGAAAATCGCAAAGCCTAGTGCGGTGACCGTTTCGAAGTAGGTGAGTTTTTGTTCTCCGGCTTCCTCGAGTTGGGCATCAATGATGTCGATTAGCGGTGCGATCTCATTGTAGATACGAACAAACGTCTCGTCTTCAACGGGTTGGCCGTCCAGCGTGATGCGTTCTGTGACGTGCGACAAATGCGGCGAGGTGTAGCGCCCGGTTCGCAGACCGTGGGCAATGAGCACCTGTTCGATGATGCGAGCCGTCGTGGTTTTGCCGTTGGTTCCGGTCAAGTGAATGACCGGTGCGCTGTCCTGGGGGTCGCCCAGTAATGCCATGACATCGCGCATGGGTTGCATTCGGGGCTCCATTTTATTTTCGGGAGCCCGCGATAACAGGTGTTCATAGACCTGTTCGGCGGTTTCAAACATTAGGCGTCGACTTTCTGCACGGTGACTTCTACTGCTTTCGTGGCGTCTTCGGCCGCTGATTCGCGTGGGTCGGGCGTATCGGTCGCCTCAAACGTCACCTGGAGGGACAGCGTTTCATTGCTGATCAGCGCCTCGTGTGCGCTGATGGCTTCGATGACGGGTGTCGGACCGGTGATGACCGTGTGTATACGGTCCGAGACGTTCAGGGCTGCATCACGCCGGGCCGATTGTACGGCTCGGATGACGTCGCGGGCTGCACCTTCGGCGGCCAACGCATCGTCGACCGCGGTGTTGAGAATCACGAAGCCCGATGGAATGACGGCTACGGCTGTCTCCGGGTTGTCTGGATCATCTTCGACGACGGTGGACAGCGTGTATTCGGCTGCTTCTAGGTCGATACCGCCGGCGGTGACCGTGCCGTCATCGGCAATCGACCAGTCATCGGTCTTGGACGCCTTAATGACGGTCTGGACGCTCTTGCCCAGTCGTGGACCGGCGGCACGAGCGTTGACGGTCAACTGCTGGGAAATGCCGAAGTCCTCGGCAGAAGTTTTCGCCACATCGACCAGTTTGATGTGCTTGAGGTTCAGCTCATCGGAGAGGATGTCGGTAAATGCGTCGGTGAAGCGCTCGATGTGTGGCACCACCACGGTGAGTTCGGCCAGTGGCAGACGCACTCGACGGTTGGCGCCTTTGCGAAGCGACGATGCCGAGGAGGCGATGGTACGGACCAGTTCCATCGTTTCTTGCAGCTGTACTGCTGCATCACCCGATGGGAACAGGTCAGCGTCCGGGTAATCGGTCAGGTGCACCGAACGACCACCGGTCAGACCGCGCCAGATTTCTTCGGCCACCATGGGCATCAGCGGTGCTGCGGCGCGAATGAAGGATTCAAGCACGGTGTACAGCGTGTCCAGTGCTTGGGTGTCCTCGGCAAAGAAGCGCTGACGTGACCTGCGGATATACCAGTTGGTCATGGTGTCCATGTAGCTACGAATGGTGACGGTTGCACCCGAGACGTTGTAGTCGTCAAGGGCCGCTTTGACCTCGCGCAGCATCGTGCCGGAGGCGGCCAAAATGTACTGGTCCAGTGGATCCGTGGATTCATAGCGCAGTTGCGCTTCGTAGCCACCTGGGCGGTTGCCGCCATCGGTGGCCGAGTTGGCGTACAGGCTAAAGAAGTGCCACACGTTCCAGGCCGGCAAGATGGCCTGACGGGCTGCTT
Source organism: Yaniella soli (assembly GCF_054782375.1). Classification (NCBI taxonomy): domain Bacteria; kingdom Bacillati; phylum Actinomycetota; class Actinomycetes; order Micrococcales; family Micrococcaceae; genus Yaniella; species Yaniella soli. The sequence continues at coordinate 71,328 of NZ_BAAGSP010000001.1, read as the reverse complement.
CACGAATGCCTTCCTCGTTCACGATGAGGTTGCCGCCACGCAGGATGGGTGAGGCCATGAGGAACCAACGCATCGCATCCGAGCCGTCGCGGTCAAGCACCTCGTTGACATCCGGGTAGTTCTGCAGAGACTTAGACATCTTGTTACCATCCGAGCCCAGCACAATGCCGTGGGAGATGACGTTGTTGAATGCGGGACGGTCAAATAAGGCGGTACCCAGCACGTGCATAGTGTAGAACCAGCCGCGGGTTTGGCCAATGTATTCCACGATGAAGTCAGCCGGGTTGTGGGTGTCGAACCACTCCTTGTTTTTCATCGGGTAGTGGACCTGGGCATAGGGCATCGAACCGGAGTCGAACCACACATCCAGCACGTCCTCAACACGGCGCATCATGGATTTGCCGCTCGGGTCATCTGGGTTGGGCCGGACGAGTTCGTCGATCCATGGACGGTGCAGATCAATCTCACCCTCGGCGTTGCGTGGCAGCGTGCCGAAGGCTTCTTGGATTTCGTCCAGCGAACCGTAGACCTCGAGCCGCGGGTAGTTGGGGTCATCTGATTCCCACACCGGGATGGGTGAGCCCCAGTAGCGGTTGCGCGAGATCGACCAGTCGCGAGCGTTTTCGAGCCATTTGCCGAACTGTCCGTGTTTGACGTTGCCCGGGATCCAGTTGATGTCCTCGTTGTGGGCCAGCATGTCGTCTTTGAAGTCGGTGACCTTGACGTACCAGGAGGTGATCGCCCGGTAAATCAACGGTGTGTGGCAGCGCCAGCAGTGTGGGTAGGAGTGGTCATAGGACTGTTCCCCCAAAAGTGAGCCTTGGGCGCGCAGTGCACGGATGATCGTGCGGTTGGCTTCGAACACCTGGACGCCGGCGATGTCTTTGAGTGCGCCGCCGCTGACCGATTCGTCTGCGAACAGTGGTAAGAATTTCGCGCCCTCATCGACCGATAGGATTACCGGGATGCCGTGGGCTTCGTTGACTCGCTGGTCTTCTTCACCATAGGCAGGAGCCTGGTGCACCAGCCCGGTGCCGTCCTCGGTTGAGACATAGTCGTCGGTGAGGATGCGGAAGGCATTTTCGGTGCCGTAAGTTTCGGCATCGGCAAAGTAGGTGAACAGTGGTTCATACACTAATCCAGCAAGTTGTGCTCCGCTGTAGGTTGCCGAGATGGCTTCGACTGCGGCGTCAGCGTCGTCGTAGCCGAGCACTTTGGCATGTGCACCGACCCGGTCGGTTGCCAACAGCACCTTTTGTGCGCTGAATGTGTCGACTTCAGCTGCTACGACCGGAACGATGGCGTATTCGATGTCCGGGCCGGCGGCGACCGAGGCGTTGGTTGGCAGCGTCCACGGGGTGGTCGTCCAGGCCAGAACCCCGACGCCGGTCAGCGCATCGGCAATGTCTTGGGTCGCTCCACCGGCGGGGACCAAGTCAGGATTGTCGGGCAGTCCGGTGATTTTGAACTGGATGGTAACCGACGGGTCTTGACGCATCTTATAGACGTCGTCATCCATACGCAGTTCGTGGTTGGACAGCGGTGTTTCGTCATTCCAGCAATACGGCAGCACACGGAAACCGCGATAGGTCAGGTCACGTTCATGCAGGGTCTTGAAGGCCCAGATGACCGATTCCATAAACGATGGGTTCAGGGTCTTGTAGTCGTTTTCGAAATCAACCCAGCGCCCCATGCGGTTGATGTATTCTTCCCATTCCTGGGTGTACTCCAGCACTGAGGCACGGCAGGCGTCGTTGAACTTGTCGATGCCCATCTCTTCGATTTCGGCCTTATCGGTCATGCCGAGTTGTTTCATGGCTTCGAGTTCGGCTGGCAGCCCGTGGGTGTCCCAACCGAAGCGACGTTCCACACGGCGTCCCTGTTGGGTTTGGTAGCGGGCCACGAGGTCTTTGACGTAGCTGGTCAGCAGGTGGCCGTAGTGGGGTAGCCCGTTGGCAAAGGGCGGGCCATCGTAGAAGACGAATTCGTTATTTTCGCCGTCAATTTCTGCCGGACGGTTGTCTATCGACGCTTTGAACGTGCCGTCCTCGTCCCAGTATTTGAGGATCGATTCTTCGATGGCGGGCAGATTTGGCGTTGATGGTGTGGAACCAGATTTGACCCACTGTGGGTGGGAACTTGCCAGAGGGTACACAGTGACCTTCCTTGCATCGACAGCATTGTGCGGTGTGCAAGGACGCCAGTTGGCGCGGTACCACCCTGCTTATCTTGGCATCCAAGATCGCTTATTGCAGCTGTATCGGGCTGACCCGTTCGGTTCTACTAGGCAGTGGGCCTGCTGTTCTTCCGAAGCACTCCCCGATGATGGTCGGATCACTGCGCAATCGCCACCATCCTACAACACTTTCAACGGCTACTCGGTGTCGCGAATCAGCTTGTGTTGAGCGGCTTGTTTGACCGGACGCATCACAATTTGATCCAGGTTAATGTGGTGGGGCAAGTTCACCGCGTAGGCACATACTTCGGCGACGTCTTCGGCCGTGAGAGGTTTGCTCACGCCCGCATAGACATTTTCGGCTTTAGACGCGTCGCCACGCATTCTGTTCAGCGCAAACTCTTCAGTTTTCACGAGACCGGGGAGTACTTCGACCACACGGATATTGTGCTCGGCTTCTTCCAACCGCAGCGCCCCGGTGAGCGCGTGCTGACCGAACTTCGCAGCGTTGTATCCCCCGCCCCCTTCGTAGGCCACGGTCCCCGCGGTCGAGGTTAGGTTCAAGATGGTTCCGGCACCGTGGTCTCGCAGCATCGGGAGAAACGTCTGGATGATGCGCAACGACCCCATGACGTTCGTTTCGATCATCCACTGCCAATCGGAGATCTGCGCGTCAGCGACGGATTCAGCACCCATCGCACCGCCGGCAATATTGAGGATGGTATCGATGCCGCCCTTCTCCTGCACCGTGGCAAAGAGTTCACTGATCGATGCGTCGTCGGTGACATCTGTGACGACCGGAATAAGCGACCCCGGGCCTTCGGCGCAGTCGCTGCTCAAGGACTCGAGGTTTTCCTTGCGTCGTCCGGCGGCAAACACCGTCCATCCAGCAGAAACCAGTTGCATTGCGGTCGCGCGGCCAATTCCTGAAGTTGCACCTGTGACAAGGGCTGAAGGCTGTGAATCTGTCATGCACACCACCCTAGAACAGCAGTAGGCAAATATCGATTCTTGAGGGCTTGTCAGCTGCCAGATAACGCACAGGAATATGAAACAATGGTGGCCATGGCTGAAAATACACTGGGCACCGACTCGCCCACAACGGTAAATGTTCCAGATCGTGTTGGTTTGGAAGGACTTGAAGAAAAATTTAGCACTCGGTGGGAAGAAGACCGGGTGTACGCATTTGATCCTGAGACCACTCGTGACGAGGTCTTTTCGATTGATACGCCTCCACCCACGGCGTCAGGTTCACTCCATGTTGGACACGTCTTTTCTTATACCCAAACAGATGTCATCGCGCGGTTTATGCGCATGTGCGGTAAGAACGTGTTCTATCCAATGGGCTGGGACGATAACGGTCTGCCAACCGAACGACGGGTACAGAACTTTTTCGGTGTTCGCACCGATACCAGTGTGCCGTATGATCCGACGTATCAGCCACCTGCACAACCGGCGAAGAACCGCCGCGATTGGGATGTGGTCTCACGGCAGAACTTCATCGAACTGTGCCTTGCTCAGTCCCGCGATGACGAAGAGGTCTACGAACAGTTATTTACCCAGCTGGGGCTCTCCGTTGACTGGGATCTGAGCTACCGCACCATTGATGCACACTCCCGTGAGATCTCACAGCGTGCCTTTCTACAAAATCTTGCTGATGGTAAGGCATATAATGCCGAAGCTCCGACCATGTGGGACGTCAGTTTCCAAACGGCCGTTGCCCAAGCCGAACTCGAAGATAAAGAAGTCCCGGGCGCGTATTACCGGTATGCGTTTTATGCTGATGACGGTTCCGAAATCTTTATTGAAACCACCCGTCCAGAGCTGTTGCCAGCCTGTTCGGCCCTGGTAGCTCACCCCGACGATGAGCGCTATCAGCACCTGTTTGGCAAAACCGTGACCTCGCCGCTGTTTGATGTGGCCGTCGAAGTGTACCCCCACCCACTGGCACAGCAGGATAAAGGTGCCGGTATCGCCATGGTCTGTACGTTCGGCGACCAGAACGATATCACCTGGTGGCGTGAGCTGCAGCTGCCCACCAGGACTCTGATCGGTCGCGATGGTCGTTTTGCGCGTGAGACTCCAGAATGGATCACCTCCGATCGTGGTGTACAGAACTATGCCGAAGTTGCTGGCAAGACCGTCTTCTCCGCGCAGAACGCCGTCGTTGAGATGCTCAAGGACGCTGCATTACTCGATGGCGAGCCAGAGAAAATCACCCACGCAGTCAATTTCTTTGAGAAAGGCGACAAGCCACTTGAAATCGTGACGTCGCGCCAGTGGTATTTGCGCAACGGTGGTCGGGACACCGACCTGCGGAACGCTTTGATCGAACGTGGCAATGAACTGGAATGGCACCCAAGTTTCATGCAGTCGCGTTACACGAACTGGGTAGAGAACCTCACCGGTGACTGGCTGGTGTCACGTCAGCGAGTCTTCGGTGTGGCAATCCCCCTGTGGTATCGCCTGGATGCTGACGGCAACACGGATTACGACAGCCCCATTGTGCCGGCTGACGCCCAACTGCCAGTCGACCCGGTCGAGGATGTGCCCGAAGGGTATACGGCAGCTCAACGAGACGTTCCCGGTGGTTTCACAGGAGATCCGGATGTCTTAGATACCTGGGCGACTTCGTCACTGTCACCGCAGATTATTGGCCGGTGGTCCAAAGATGACGACTACTTCGCAAACGTCTTCCCTTTCGATCTGCGCCCCCAGGGCCACGATATTATTCGGACCTGGCTCTTCTCCACGGTGGTTCGGGCAGATCAGCTGCAGAACTCCATTCCGTGGAAGCACACCGCACTTTCCGGGTGGGTGCTGGATCCCCATCGTCAAAAAATGTCCAAGTCCAAAGGCAATGTCGTGGTGCCATCGGATATTTTAGAACAGTTCGGCACGGATGCTGTCCGGTACTGGGCAGCTTCAGCCCGCTTGGGTGCCGACACGGCATACGAGGTCAACCAGATGAAGATTGGTCGTCGTTTGGCGATCAAACTGTTGAATGCTTCGAAGTTCGCGCTGAATCTTGGAGCAACAGAAGACAAGATCCTGCACAACGCCGACGACGCCGCCGTGGTTACTCACCCGTTGGATCAGTCGCTATTGGCCCAGTTGCATGAAGCAATTACCCAAGCCACCAAGGCGTTTGAAAAATACGATTATGCTCGTACGTTGAACCTCGTCGAGACATTCTTCTGGCACTTTACCGATGACTATATCGAGCTCATTAAGGACCGTGCATACGGTTCTCGTGGTGAAGCCGAGCAGGCATCCGTGGTGGCAACGCTTGCCACCGCATTGGATGCACTGTTGCGTTTGATGGCGCCATTCCAGCCGTTTGCCACCGATGAGGTGTGGTCTTGGTGGCGCAAGGGCTCGGTGCACGCAGCGGCTTGGCCCGGTCTTGAACCAGAATTGGCGGGTATTGCCGCCGCGTCGCAGGCCGGTGACGTTGATGTGCTGACCACGGTGACTCGTGCGATCTCGCGTATTCGCAAAGCCAAGTCCGATGCCAAGGTCAAACAGCGTACCCAGGTGCTCACTGCCACGATTACTGCCGTTGAAGATCGGGTCACTGAGCTTGAGGCCGGTCTTGATGATTTGCGAGCGGCCGGTAATGTGCGTGAGCTTACGCTTGAACAGGGCGAGGCTGTCACGACTGACGATGGCGAGACCATTGATCTCCAGCTGACTGCTATTACACTGGCTGACGCCGAGTAGTAGCTGCTTTGGATAGTAAATTTCCCTCGGTGGTCCAAGTGACCACCGAGGGAAATTTACTATGTGGCTAGATTAGCTGAAGTCTAAGTCGCTGTTGCGAGCACGTTTGAGTTCGTAGAAGTATGGGAACGTGACCAGGGCATCGAAACCGTCCCAGATTGCTCCGGCTTCTTCGCCTCGTGCGATGCGGGTCATGACCGGACCAAAGAATGCGGAGTCTCCAATGGCGATGATTGGAGTGCCAACATCGTTACCGACCAAGCTCAACGCGGCCTTAGTGGACTCGCGTAAACCGTCGTCGTAGGTGTCTTGTTTCGACGCTTCGAAGATCTCTGATGCATCTTCAACACCGATTTCTTCGAGTGCTTCGGTCAGGGCTTCATCGTAGCGGTCCAGACCGTAGCCTTGGTTATGGATGCGCGTACCGGCCGCAGTGTAGAACTCTGAAACTTTTTCGGCACCGTGACGTTCACGAACTGCCAGTGCAGTGCGAGCACCCTGCCACTTTTTGTGTGTTTCAGGATCGTCTGGGTCGTCTTTACCTTCGTTGAGGACACCGAGTGAAATGACGTTGAAGTCAACTTTCACGTCACGGACTTGTTCAACTTCTTTCATCCAGCGTGATGTGATCCAAGCGAATGGGCATGCCGGATCAAACCAAAATTTTACAGTCTTCGTCACTGTCTCTCCTTAAGCAGATTTGTTGCGACGTTTACGATCTACTTCACGTGAGACCATGACAGGTTCTCCCGTGCCATCAACGGTTGCTCCAGTGATCGTCACCTGCGCAACGTCGTCACGTGAGGGCAAATCGAACATGATCGGTTGCAGTACGTCTTCAATGATAGAACGTAAGCCACGGGCACCAGTCCCCCGGGCTTCTGCTTTCGCAACAATGGCTTGTAGCGCTTCATCTTCGAAGTGCAATTGCACGCCATCCAGAGCAAACATTTTTTCGTACTGTTTGCTCAGCGCATTCCGTGGTTCGGTAAGCACCTTGATCAGTGACGCTTCGTCGAGGTGATCTACTGCTGTGATGACCGGTAGGCGTCCGACGAATTCTGGAATAAGACCGAACTTGACCAGGTCATCAGGCTGGACATCGGCAAATGAAGGGGCATCGTCGGCACCAGCGACCTTGAGTGGTGCTCCAAAGCCGATGGCTTTTTGTCCGGCGCGTGAATCAATGATGTCCTCGAGACCTGCGAACGCGCCAGCAACGATGAACAATATATTGGAGGTGTCGAGCTGTAGAAATTCCTGGTGTGGATGTTTACGGCCGCCTTGCGGAGGCACAGAGGCCACAGTGCCTTCTAGGATCTTCAGCAGAGATTGCTGCACGCCCTCACCTGATACGTCTCGGGTGATCGAGGGGTTCTCGGACTTTCGTGAAATCTTGTCAATCTCGTCAACATAGATGATGCCTTGTTCAGCTTTCGAGACATCGTTATCTGCGGCTTGGATGAGTTTGAGCAGAATGTTTTCGACATCTTCACCGACATAGCCGGCTTCGGTCAGCGATGTCGCATCTGCCACGATGAATGGTACATCGAGTTTCCGCGCCAGGGTTTGTGCAAGATATGTTTTGCCGGAGCCAGTCGGCCCGACCAGCATAATATTGGACTTCCCGATTTCGACCTCATCGAGGTGAGAGAAGTCCATGTCGGTGCCGAAAGCTTCACGCATTGAAGATTTGATGTTGTCCTCAGCGTGAACACGTTTGTAGTGGTTATACACCGCGACAGACAACGCAGACTTGGCACGATGCTGACCGATCACGTATTCATCGAGGTGTGCATAAATTTCCTGCGGGGTTGGCAGGGTGAATTCGCTACTGTCGGTCACCTCGGCAAGTTCTTCTTCAATAATTTCGTTACACAGCTCGATGCACTCATCACAAATGTAGACCCCTGGGCCTGCGATGAGTTTTCGCACCTGCTTCTGTGTTTTCCCACAGAAAGAACACTTCAGCAGATCTGCCGATTCTCCGATTCGAGCCATTTCATCTCCTTATGCGCTGTACCAGTCCAGCATAATTGGTTGGGGGCCTATACCCGGGGAGGTTGCTCCAGGCGTGGATAACTTTATCTGGCGTTGTCACCCTGTGAATTCGCGTTTAAGCGAGCGATGGCGCCCCACACCATAGTGCAGGGCGCCATCATCACAATTCGCCGTTACTCGGCATCCTTTTTCCGGGATTCCAGCACTTCATCAACCAGGCCATAATCCTTGGCTTCAGCAGCCGAAAGGAACTTGTCGCGATCGATATCTTCGCGAATCTGATCGGCGGTCTTATTCGTGTGGTTGGCCAGCGTTTCTTCCATCCAGGTACGGATGCGCAGCAGTTCGTCGGCGTGAATCTGCAGATCCGTCGCTGTGCCGCGGTCACCACCCATCGATGGCTGGTGGATGAGCACGCGCGCATTCGGCAGGGCCAGGCGTTTGCCCGGGGTACCTGCAGCGAGGAGTACTGCAGCGGCCGAGGCAGCCTGCCCAAGAGCGACGGTCTGAATCTCTGGACGGATGAACTGCATGGTGTCATAGATCGCAGTCATTGCAGTAAATGATCCACCCGGTGAGTTGATGTAGAGCGTGATGTCACGATCTGAGTCCATTGCTTCCAGTACAAGCAACTGGGCCATCACGTCGTCTGCAGATGCATCGTCGACCTGAGTACCCAAGAAGATGATGCGATCTTCGAATAGACGAGCATACGGGTCCTGGCGTTTGAAGCCATACGGGGTGCGCTCTTCGAACTGGGGCAGAATGTAACGGTTGGAGGGCATCGGGGTTGCCGGTGTGCCCTGGGGCATATCGTGGTTCATTTAAGTCTCCTGAAGGAAAATCGTATTCGTATTGGCGACTGGGCTACCGGCTATTATTTGCTGATCCCGCCGCCACCGACCATGGAAGCCGTTCCGGACGCGATGTAATCAAAGAAGCCGTATTCCAATCCTTCTTCTGCGGTGAACCACTTGTCACGTGCGTTGTCTTCGAGGATTGTTTCAATGTCCTGACCGGTTTGTTCCGCGGTAATTTGGGACATGACCTGTTTCATGTGCATGATCAACTGCGCCTGGATACGAATATCCGATTCAGTACCGCCGATGCCGCCCGATGGCTGGTGCATCAATATACGTGCGTGTGGGGTCGCATAACGCTTGCCTTTGGTTCCTGCAGTCAGCAAGAACTGCCCCATGGATGCGGCTAGGCCGGTCGCTACGGTGACGACATCATTTGGAATCAGCTGCATGGTGTCATAAATTGCCATGCCCGCGGTGACTGAGCCACCCGGAGAGTTGATGTAGAGGAAGATATCTGCCTCTGGATCTTCCGCGCTCAATAACAGCATCTGCGATGCAATGGCGTTGGCATTGTCATCACGAACCTCTGATCCAAGCCAGATGATGCGCTCTTTAAGCAAACGGTTATAGATGTAGTCTTCACGGTTGGCCGGATCTACCGAAGCCATTCGTGGTGCGTTGGACGATTCAGTCACGACGTCCTACCTTCCTTCACTGGCGTGATTGGATTAGCAAACTTGTTTCTGTTCAAAGACATTACTTGTCAAAGTACAACTTGAGCAGGGTTGACTCACGGTTTTCGCTGAAAGCCACGAACTGCTTTTAAACAGCCAAGGTCCACTCCCTAGTATAGGAGCGGACCTTGGTGTGAGATCAGAACTTAGTTGTTGGTTTCGTCAACGTCTTCTTCTGATGCAGAGTCTTCTTCGCCTTCTGGGTTCGTGAAGAACGACAGATCAACTTCGTTCCCGTCGGTATCCACGACCTTGGCTTCTTCAAGTACAGCCGCAAGTGCCTTGCGACGACGAACTTCGCCCATAATCATCGGTACTTGACCCGCCTGGTCCAGCATTTGTGCGAACTGGTTTGGTTCCATACCGTATTGGGAAGCGGAGCTCAGAATGTACTCGATGAGTTCAGACTGATCGACCTGAACTTCTTCTTTCTCGGCAATAGTGTCCAACACGACTTCGTTGATGAACGCTTCGCGGAAGTTCTGCTCTACTTCTTCGCGGTGCTCTTCGGTGTCGTGTTCGTCACCTTCGGCGTGACCCTGCGAGGTAAAGTGCTGTTCAACTTGTTCGGTCAGCATGCTCTCTGGGACCGGAACCTCAACGAGCTTCAGCAGTTCCTCAAGAGCCTTTTCGCGTGCTTCCACGCCCTGATTGGTTTTGGACTCTTCTTCAGCTTGGTTCTTCAAGTCAGCTTTGAGCTCATCGATGGTATCGAACTCGGAAGCCAGCTGCGCAAAGTCATCATCGGCTTCTGGCAGTTCACGTTCTTTAACGGCTTCCAGGACGACTTTGACAGTTGCGGTCTCACCGGAGTGCTCGCCACCAGCAAGGGTACTTTCAAAGACTGCATCTTCGCCGGCTGAAAGCCCCTCGAGTGCTTCGTCCATTCCGTCAAGCATGGAGCCGGAGCCAACTTCGTAGGACAGACCTTCGGCGGTATCGACTTCTTCTTCGTCAATGGTGGCAGTCATGCCAATGGTGACGTTGTCACCTGTAGCTGCTGGACGATCGACGTCGACCAGAGTGGCGAAGCGTTCGCGCAATTCATCAAGAACTTTTTGTTCTTGCTCTGCAGTCACGGTGATTGGATCAACGGTGACGTTGAGGCCCTTGTAGTCAGGCAGTTCAATCGTGGGGCGAATATCGAACTCGGTATTGAACTTCAGCGGAGCTTCTGCTTCGCCATCATTGCCAGGAACAGAAGTGACATCGACTTCTGGACGAGTCAGTGGTGCAAGATCCTGCTCACGCAGTGCTTCTTGGAAGAATGAATCAAGGTTGTCATTGACTGCGTTTTCGATCACAAAACCACGGCCAACACGCTGGTCGATCAGTTGTGCTGGAACTTTGCCCTTACGGAAGCCAGGAACCTGGATCTGGTCAGCAAGTGATTTGTAAGTGGCATCGATACGCGGTTTAAGTTCTTCAAAAGGAACCTCAACCTCGAGTTTGACCCGTGTTGGGGCGAGGTTTTCAACGGTGGATTGGACCACGTAGGACTCCTGGGTTCTAATCGGAATATTTTATGGTTTCGGTACTGGCCGAATCACATACTATGCTTCCGACAGCACCATGCAGTCGGGACGACAGGATTTGAACCTGCGACCTCACGCTCCCAAAGCGCGCGCTCTACCAAGCTGAGCTACGTCCCGCGATCAGGTCTATGACCTGCTGGATTACCCGCCATTGAAGTCTTACCCCTGTAGCGGCTCGCACCATGGCGCCGAGAGATAACTATAGGACAAAGGTTTCCGAAAGTCCAAATCGAAGTAAGGCTTTTCTCGAAACTCCGCCAAAAGTGACGCGACCGCACCATTCTAGTCGATAAAAGTGACCTTGCACATACCCGAACTCGTGGACACTGAGGCCCCACACTCCGGCGGGCAGTGGATCGCCCATTGAACCCAGTGTGAACAATGCTGAGAAATGCATCATGTCGTTTTTACATCCGGGATGAAAAAAGCTCCGATTCTACATGCGCAAGAATCAGAGCTTCGAGCGGATGACGAGAATCGAACTCGCACTATCTGCTTGGAAGGCAGAGGCTCTACCATTGAGCTACATCCGCGTGCCGGTGGGCAACGAAAACAACGATATCCCAAATCTGTCTTGCGTGCAAAATTGGCACATAGATTTCGACCGGGCGAACCACCGGTGAACTTAGTCAAGGAATTTTCCAAGAAATAAACAGGTTCACATGTTGCGAGCGTTCATTTTCGCTGCGCAATCCTCTAGTATGAGAGGGCACAAAACATGCGCTACGTGAACTGCATTGCAGACATCTTTGGGACAGCGCGGGTGCAAATTCACGAACACTCAAATGACACTGAACAATTAAATTCAAGGACATTAAATACATGTTTGAAGCAAAGACTCTAGACCACCGAAATGTAGGTCAGACGTTAATCTACCGTGGTGGCCAGTCGGTAGCGGTTATCCAGGCCATCCACCATTATCCAGAAAAAGGCAGCGTCGACGTTGTCACTCCTGAAGAAGTCGTGACGTATCAGCAGACAGACTGGGTCAATACGACGTTGTCACCAGAACTCAATATGATTCGTGTGGTCTATAAATCCTGGATTGAACGCGATGCAACACTGACCGAATCTGATCTCAACGACCTCTTCACGAAGTTTACGCGCGATAATGGCACAAGCTTCTAGTTCGAGTCGCGTTCGGTCGTCATGACCTGCCCGTTGCGCGGCAGCGTATCGAGCACTTCTGGTTGGTTATCGAGTGTGATCGAGGCAAATGCCAGGGGCATGCCGATGGCGGTCAATATCGAAGCGCGGTCCATGAGCTGAGCGTGGACGTGTGGTTCACTGCTGTTGCCTGAATTTCCGCATCGGCCAATGAGCTGTCCTGCCATTACAGTGTCACCATTTTGCACCTGCAGGGATCCTTGCTGCAGATGTGCCAGCACCGCGTAGACACCGTTGTCCCCACGAAGTACCACGTGATTGCCCAGAATAAATCCTGGGCCGCCCAATTCCCAAAAGGCCCCTTCAAACATCTGCGGCTCGTCGCATCCCTGGACCATCACCAAATTGCGGACACTGCTGGTCGGTCGGTTCGTAGACCAAATCGATGGCATAGGTTTGCCCGTAGGCTCGCACACCGTGGCTCGGAATTTTTGACGCTGGACTAATGGGCGCAAGCCACCACCTGTGGCAGCACTGGATCAAATAATGCGAATCCCACAAGAATCACCCCGGCTACGGCAAGCATGATACTCCGCATGCGATAGACAAAGCGGAATACATGTTTCATAGACGATCTCTCCGCGGATTTTTAGGAACTGGCCTCGCCGGGTGTGACAAGTCCGGATTCATAGGCGGTGACGACAATTTGCACACGATCACGCAACTCAAGTTTGCTCAGTATTCGAGAGACGTGGGTTTTGACGGTCTGCTCGGCAAGAAACAGTTGCGTTGCAATCTCGGCGTTGGAATGACCGCGCGCCACCAAACGTGCCACATCGAGCTCGCGCTGAGTTAACACTGCCTGAAGCGCTGCGGAGGTTTGTGGTGCTGCTGGCCGGGATACGTAATCGGAGATGAGCGTTCGAGTGATTTGGGGCGACAGTAGCGCTTCGCCTGCTGCCACTACCCGAACCGCATGGACGAGCTCTTCCGGGGCGGCGTCCTTTAAGAGAAACCCACTGGCACCGGCACGGAGCGCAGAGAACACATACTCATCGGCGTCGAACGTCGTCAACATGAGAATTTTTGGCACATCACCCGGGGTATCTAACACCAGCCGAGTTGCTTCCAGCCCGTTGACTTTCGGCATCCGAATGTCCATCAGCACCACATCCGGCGCGGTACGTTCCACGACCTCGACTATGCCGGCTCCATCTTCCGCGGTGCCAACCACCGAAAGACCTTCCTGGGCATCCAGGAGGGCGGCGAAGCCCGCTCGGATCATCGACTGGTCATCAACGATGAGGATGCGCACATCAGATTGTATTTCGGACACGTCTCAAACCTACCCCAAAAGTATCGGCTAAATCATCGCAGGTTCACCCCGCAGTTCGATGCTTCCTGGAGATGATTGGCTCTAGACTTGCCAGCATGCACAGCACCGCAACCCATCATGCAGCACAGCCGAGTGGTCGACATTTCTTCCGCCAGCTCGGCCGAAACTTTCTGTATGTGCTCACTGGCATGCCTATCGCACTGTTCAGTTTTTCCCTGCTGCTGAGTCTGACGGTCGCCTCGCTCGCCACCATGGTGATCTGGGTGGGCATTTTGTTACTCCCCTTGACCCTGCTCATCGCCTCAGCATTCGCGGCACTGTCCAGGGCTCGGTTGAAGTGGTGGGGCGGCACGACCGAACTTGTCTCCTACCGTCCACTGGGCCCAGGGGTGCTTGGCAAACTGCCGGTCATTACTGAACCGCGGCGCTGGTTGGATCTGTTTTTTGAAACGCTCATTACCTTCCCGTTACGCGTCACCAATGTTGTCCTCGCGGTAACGTGGACGATTGCTGGCCTCGGCGGTATGACGTACTTCTTCTGGTCGGTTTTCATCCCCGGTGAGCGCGCTTTTATTCAGCTGTTGCAGACCCTCGTTCCTGCCATCGTGCCACCGGGCAACACCGCTCAGTATGTTGTGGATGCTGCCGTTGCGGTTGCACTGGGAGTGTTTTTCCTCGTCACCCTGTCGCCGCTCGTCAACGGGTTGGCGTCCTTCGATGCGTGGCTTACCAGAGCGTTATTAGGAGGCCGTCACAACCCCGCCGCCACGGGTGCTCCGGGAGACGACACTGTCGCAGTGGAAGCCGAGGGACAGGAATCGTTCAGCGCAACGGCTTGGTCTTGGACCGGTGCGATTTTCGCCTCGGTCGTGCTCCTGGCGGTCGGCTGGCCCGTGGTCGCGGTGATCTATTCGATCAACGCGGCAGTGGTCATGGGCTTGGCCATCATGCACTGTGGAGCCATCGTGATGACGTTACGTTGGACGTGGCCCGGTCTCATCGTCGCGACGGTCGCTTCGGGAGCGTTCATGCTCGTGACTGCCTCTGCGGGTGTGGCAGTGTGGCCCTGGCCCGTCACCGTGTTCTTAACACAGTGTGCGGTGCTGATCGTAGCGGGCATGGTCCGTCCCTGGTATTACGCGGTGTCGGGTTGGTCCGCCAGCGTCATCCTCACCATCGTCGGGCTGCTGACGGTGGCACCGCAGCTGCCTGCCGGGGCGATGGCGAATAGCATCGTGTTTGTGTCAGTCAGCGCCGGCGTCGTGGTCGCTGCCACGTTGAGCAGAATGTGGATCCGCAATGCCGGCCGTCTCAAAGCAGCTGAACGAACCAGCGCCATGCAGGACCGGCGCAGCAAAGAACTCACTGAACGTAACCGGATTGCGCGCGAACTACACGATGTTGTCGCCCACAGCATGTCGGTGATCAGTGTGCAGGCGGCAACCGCACAGTATCGGAATCCGGGCATTGATGAGCGGTCGCAGCGTGAGTTCGACGAAATTGCCAGCTCCTCGCGACAAGCGCTGGCCGAGATGCGGATGCTGCTGAGTATTCTTCGCAATGAAGACGACCCACCGACCGTACCTACCCCGGGGCTGGCAGATATCGACGCATTGATCGATGCCACGCGGGTTTCGGGGACGGCCATTCATTATCGCGGACTTGGCGCCGCTGATGAGGCTGTGGTCGGTCACGTCGCGCCGGCAACTGGCTTAGCGGCCTATCGCACCGTACAAGAAGCGCTCAGTAATGCGCTGCGCCATGCACCAGGCACACAGGTCGACGTCGCACTAGAAGTGGCCGCAGGACGCGACGATACCCACTGGATTCACATCGCGGTCACCAACGGGCCGCCCCCACAGGACATCGTCGAGACACCCGGTTCAGGTCTCGGGCTAGCTGGCATCCGCGAACGAACGGCAGCCGTCGGCGGCACGTGTGAAGCCGGGCCCACTCCAGCAGGCGGCTTTGCAGTCTATGCGAACCTTCCGTTGTGACGATTGGGACCCCATACCCCAGTAGGGGGTCAGAATGGCTCTGACGGGTGATGTGCCAGGTCAGGCCGGTACATAGTCTGAAGGGTATGCCTAGCCCACAAGAATCTTCCAGCAATATGACACTTCCCGCCGCCTCACGACCCCGGCCAGCGCCCGACAATAATCAGCACGTCAGCGGCTTCTTTGAACTCCAGCAACGCGTCAAAAATGCGGGACTGATGGAACGCCGCGTCGGGGCCTACATCTTCCGGATGGTCGTATTGGGCCTCGCGTTTGTCGGCGCGTTTGCGCTGGTGGTGGCATTGGGAAACACCTGGTGGCAGCTCGCGGTCGCAGCATTATTTGGTGTGCTGTTCACCCAGGTCGCGTTTCTCGCCCACGACGGAGCCCATCAACAAATTTTTGCCGCCGGTCGGCACAACGCGTGGTTTTCCAGAATCGCCGGGAATTTGGTCGTAGGGATGAGCTACGGCTGGTGGA
Source organism: Yaniella soli (assembly GCF_054782375.1). Taxonomy (NCBI): domain Bacteria; kingdom Bacillati; phylum Actinomycetota; class Actinomycetes; order Micrococcales; family Micrococcaceae; genus Yaniella; species Yaniella soli. The sequence goes on along the minus strand of NZ_BAAGSP010000001.1, from coordinate 55,436 downwards.
CACGGAAACACGGACGTCACCACGCACATCCCAATACGGTCGGTAAAGATGACGACATCGCCACAGGCACCCTGGTCTTCGTACCGGAAGAGGCCAAAAACCGCAGTGGTTTCATGGGATGGCTGACACGGCGTCAAGGGTGGTTGTTCTTTCCACTATTGACCCTGTTTGCGCTCGCGTTGCACTACACATCGGTGAAATCCATCGTGCAGAATCCAAAACTCAAATACCGCAAAACCGAACTCGCGTTGTTGGCACTGCGCTTTACCGGGTTTCCGGTACTGATGATCCTACTGCTCGGCCCGGGGCTCGGTGCGGCCTTTATGGGCGTCCAACTCATGGTGTTCGGTGTGTATATGGGTGGCAGTTTTGCTCCCAACCACAAGGGCATGCCGCTGATTCCCAAGGATGCGAAGGTCGATTTCTTGACGCGTCAGGTGCTGACGTCACGCAATATTCGCGGTGGCAGAATCGTGGACTGGGCGATGGGCGGGTTGAACTATCAAATTGAGCACCACCTGTTCCCGCGGATGCCCAGTGCAAACCTGCACCAGGTTCGTCAAATTGTTCGCGAACATTGCGCGGAACAGGGCATACCGTACACCGAGACCGGACTCATCGAGGCCTACCGGATTGTGATTAAGTATCTGAATCGTGTGGGCCTCGGCGAGGCCGATCCCATGGAATGCCCGTTGATCACGCAATTGAGACCACGTTAAACACCACAGCGCCTGTCCTTTTATGAGGGCAGGCGCTGTACTGTGCGGTCGGTTAGTTCATCGACACCGCGGGGATGGCCGCAACGTCGTCATCGGTATCGTCAAAACGGGCGGCGACGGATTCGGCTTCCTGACGGGCAGGGGTCTCGGCGTTGTCTACCAGCGATGAGAACTGTGCCGGAATCTCGCGGCCCAAAAACCGCATCGCCTCGACATAGAGTTTGCCGGAACGATAGGACGAACGCACCAGTGGACCCGACATCACCGCCGCGGCACCATGTTCATAGGCAAAGTCGCGCAGCCGCAGGAATTCGTTGGGTTTGATCCAGCGATCCACCGGATGATGCAGCGGTGAGGGCCGCAGATACTGGGTGATGGTGATGATGTGGGTACCGGCCTGAATGAGGTCGATGATCGTGTCCTCAATTTCTTCGGTGGTCTCCCCCATGCCCAGAATCAGATTGGATTTGGTGACGAGCCCAGCATCGCGGGCCGCAGTGATTGCAGCCAAGGATTTTTCGTAACGGAACGCCGGGCGAATGATTTTCATCAGCCTTGGCACGGTTTCAATGTTGTGGGCAAAGACCTCTGGTTTGGCGTCGAAAATCTTCTGCAGTGCAGAATCACCGCCGCGGAAGTCATCCACCAACAGTTCGACACCGGTGGACGGGGTGCGCTTGTGAATGGCACGGGCCGTTTCGGCATATAGCCAGGATGCCCCGTCCTCAAGGTCGTCGCGAGCCACACCCGTCACCGTCACATAGCGCAGGCCCAGTTCCTCGACCGAATCGGCCACGCGGTAGGGTTCATCGGTGTCATACTCATCGGGTTTGCCCGTCGCAATGTCGCAGAAAGCACAGTGGCGGGTACACACCGCGCCGCCGATGAGGAAGGACGCTTCCCGGTCTTCCCAGCACTCGTAAATATTGGGGCAATTCGCCTCGGCACAGACCGTATTCAGCGAAGTGTTTGCCACCTGACTGCGCAGGTTCTGGTACTCGGGGCCCACGGTGGCACGGGTCTTGAGCCATTCTGGACGGGGTTCGCGCGGTACTTCGGCGTTGCGTGCTTCGATACGCAGCAGTTTGCGACCATCAGCCTGCGGGATGGTAGACATTGACGTCTCCTTCAGTCGTGATTGGGGCAAGAAGTGGTTCAAGACGATGTTCAAGTGCAGCAGTCAGTGGTTCCGCCACGGCAGCCAGTGTGGTGGGAACGCCTTCTTCGGCCATCGAGGTAACCGTGGCATCGGTAATACCGCACGGAATGACCCCGGCAAAGGCGGTGGCCGGGTCGGTGTTAACGTTCAGTGAGATGCCGTGTAGTGTCGCGTCTTGCGAGATTTTCAGGCCGACCGCCGAAATTTTTCGATTTCCGATCCATACCCCGGCGCGCCCTTCGATGACGCCAACGTCGAGGCCGAAATGGTCGCGCAAGGTGTCGAGGACGGCACCTTCGACCGCGCGGATGTATTTGATGACATCGACGGGAGCGGCAAGCTTCACCAGTGGATAACACACCAGCTGGCCGGGCCCGTGCCAGGTAACTGAGCCGGCGCGATCGGTGTCGATGATCGACAGGGCATCATCAAGAATGTCGTGCTGTTGGGTGTGGCGGCCGGCCGTATACGTTGATTCCGCTTCGAATATCAGAAACGTATTTGGATGCTGGCCCGTGGCGATCCGGGCATGCAGTTCCCGCTGGAGCGTATCCATCGCGGTGTAAGTTTTCAGGCCGGTATCGAGTAAATTTATGACATGCACAACCTCAACTAAACCACACATCACCCATTGCTTGAAGGGTTGATGAAGCGATCATGACTTCTGGCACGACGTGCACCAATACAGTTTTCGTGCCTCCAACTCTTCCACGATGATCGTGCGGTAGCCACACACCAGACACTGTTGCCCCTGGCGCTGGTACACATAGTTGGCGTGCTCAGGCCACGCGTCGGATAAGGCAATGCCGGGACGATGTTCGGGCTCGGTGGTGATGATCCGACCGGTTTCCACACCGATGCCCAGCAGGTGCACTTGATCCTGCCAGATCTGCTCGCGCGTTTCGGCGGTCAGTGCCTTGGCCGGGGTATGCGGATTCAGTTGCAATCGGAAGAGCCCTTCGGCCCGGAAAATATTGCCAATGCCGCCGATGATTTTCTGGTCCATCAAAATGGCACCGATGCGGCGCCGGGTTTTGGCTGCGACATCGTAGAACCGTTGTGGATCGGCATCGGCACGTAGCGGGTCCGGACCAATGGCGTCGATGACGTCCTGGGATTCGGCAATCGTCAGTGTTCGACAGATCGCCGGACCTACCAGATCGGCCCACGAATCGTCACCCACAATACGCACCCGCGTGGTCGGTCGGGGTTCGGTCAGCTCAGCGGCGGCGTCACCGTGGTCTTCTTGTTCACCGATCTTGCGTGGCGCTCCGATGGAGGAATGCTGTTGGCCCCCGAAGGTCCAGGCCCCGTACATGCCCAAGTGCACGTTGAGCACCAAATCATGGTCGAAGTATAAAAACCAGTGTTTGCCGTAGGCCTCGGATGCGACGGCGCGGTGCCCGTTGAGCAGGTGCGCGCCGTCGGCGAACCGTCCCTGCGGCGAGGACAATTCCAGCTTTTGGGTGAGAAACACCTCGTCAAAGTGCTGAGCAATCCGATGAATCGAGTGACCTTCAGGCATTAACGCTTGGCAATCCCGTCGGTACCCAGTGCAAAACCGGCGATGGCTCCGGTGGTTTCGAATTCCGCGATCTGACCGATGCGCCGGGCATGGCGATCTTCGTTCGACCATGAGCCGGTCAGAAATGCCTGGATGATTTCCAGGGCTTCGGATGGTTCGTGCTGGCGCCCGCCCACGGCCACCACCTGAGCGTTATTGTGTTCCCGGGCCAACTGCGCAGTCGAGATATTCCATGCCAATGCGGCGCGAATCCCGGCAACTTTATTGGCGGCCATTTGCTCGCCGTTGCCCGAACCACCCAGCACAATGCCCAACGAATCCTGGCCTGCTGCACGCTCCGCTGCGACCGCTTTCGCCGCATTAATACAGAACGATGGGTAGTCATCAGCGGCATCATAGTGTTGTGGACCGTGATCGATCATGTCGTAGCCGGCATCGGCCAAATTCTCGATCAAATACTGTGCCAGTTCTAAACCGGCATGGTCGGTAGCAATGTGAACGCGCACGTGGGCTCCTTCATTCGGAAAACTTCTCGCGTCCAGCCTAGTCGGGTTTAGTCCCCGCCCCGATTGGTGAAACAATAGTGACAACCCGTTGAAAGGATCACCGCGTGACTCAATCCCACACCATCACTCGAGACGAAGCGCAGCTACGTGCCGCCATGCTGGATGTTCATACCTACCGGTTGGACATTGATGTCACCGATGCCAATGTGTTTCGGGTCCAGGCCGTCATCACTTTTTCGGCCGCGGAGTCAGCCGTGGGAGGTTCGACGTTCATCGACCTGTTGGAACATGACGTCTACTCGGCTGAACTCAACGGACACACGGTCGAGTATGACGGGTCTCGGCTGCGGCTTGAACCGTTGCAGCTCGACAATGAGCTCATCGTCTCGTCGACGGCCGAGTACTCATCCACGGGTGAAGGGTTGCATCGCTATATTGATCCTTTCGATGAGGCCGAGTACCTTTACTCGCAATGTGAACCCGCCGATGCGCGGCGCATTTTCCCCGTATTTGAACAACCCGATCTCAAGGCCACCTTCGCGTTGGGGGTGACCGCCCCGTCGTATTGGACCGTGTTGTCCAATGAGCCAGGAACGCATGTGCTGGACGGCGAGGTCGCGCACTGGACGTTCGACGCCACACCGGTGATGTCGTCGTATCTGTTCGCCCTGATCGCCGGGGAATACACCGAGGTAGCCACCGGTTCGTCGAAGAGTCGGGTCCCGTTGGGGTTGTGGGCGCGCAAATCCATGGCGGTCTACGTGGGTGCCGAGGACATTCTGGACATCACCCGGTCCGGATTCGCATTCTATGAGCACCAGTTCGGTGTGGTATATCCATTCTCCAAATATGATCAAATCTTTGTGCCCGAGTTCAACGCCGGCGCCATGGAGAACGTGGGCGCGGTGACCATTACCGAGGACTATATATTCCGCTCGGCCGTTCCCGCGGCCATGGTGCAGCGCCGGGCCATCACGATCCTGCACGAGCTCGCGCATATGTGGTTCGGCAACCTGGTGACGATGCGGTGGTGGGATGACCTGTGGCTCAACGAATCCTTCGCCGAATTCGTGTCCCACCTGGCTGCTGTGGACGCCGGATTCGCCGATGCCTGGACCACCTTTAACGCCACCGAAAAAACCTGGGCCTACCGGCAAGACCAGTTGGCCACGACCCACCCCGTCATCGCCGATATGGTCGACCTCGACGCCGTGGCCGTCAATTTCGACGGGATCACCTATGCCAAGGGGGCGGCCGTGCTGCGTCAACTTGTCGCCTGGGTCGGTACCGAACACTTTATGGCGGGGGTGCGCAACTATTTCACCGAGTACGCCTGGGCCAACACCACATTCGGTGACTTGCTGCGGCCTCTTGAGGACGCGTCGGGGCGTGAACTGTCCAGCTGGGCCGAAGAATGGCTACACACCACCGGTGTCAACACCTTGTCCTGGCAACGCGATGGCGACGAGGTGATCATCACCCAGTCCTCACCGGTTCGCAAGCATCGCGTGGTCGTCGGTTTCTACGACGTCGTCGACGGGAAGCTCACCCGCACCTCGTCGGTAGCCATCGATCTCCAGGAGAAAACCACGTGCCTTCCCGCTGACGATGCCGCGCTGATGCTGGTCAACGACGAAGACCTGACCTACGCCAAACTCCGCCCCGATGCCGCTTCCTTGCAGGTGCTCACGGAACGCCTGTCTGACGTTGACGATTCGCTGGCTCGCTCGTTGTTGTGGGGTACCGCATGGGATCTGACCCGTGATGGCGAGGCGTCTGCCGCCTGGTTCCTCGAGCTCATCCTGACCCATGTGGCGTCCGAGACTGATTCATCCGTGGTGTTCTCCCTGTTACGCCAGGCCACCACCGCGCTAAAGTATTTTGTGCCGACCGAACACGCATCGGCGACCCGGCAGCATTTTGCCCACGGGCTGTGGCAACTTGCCGAAGATGCTGTTTCCGGCTCCGATGTCGAGTTGCAACTGGTGCAAGCATTCATCCGTCATACCCGCTCCGAATCCAAAGTATCGGAGCTTGCCGACGGCCACGGGCTGGCCGGTTTCTCCGTCTCAACCGATATGGCCTGGTCCGCGATACAACGACTCGTGGCACTCGGTGTTGTCGGTGAAGCTGATATCGAAGCAGCCCATGCCGAGGATGACTCTTCCACCGGCTACCTGGCGGCCGTGCAGGCCCGGGCGATGATCCCGACGGCCGCCGCGAAGGCCGAAACCTGGCAGCGCATCACCGGCGGGGACCTCACCAATCTCGAGCTTCGTCACATGGTGATGGGCTTCGCCGACGTCCACGATCACGAACTGCTGGCCGGCTACGTCGACGAATACTTCAACCGCATCGAAGATCTCTGGGCCGCTAGCAGTTTCGAAACCGCCGAGACCTTTGCCCTGGGGTTGTTCCCGCTGTGGGCCAGCACCGAGGAGACGGCCAGTCGCACCATGACCGTGGCTTCATCGACAAGATACAGAGGTTTGCAGCGGATACTTACCGAACTGCATGACGATGTGCGCCGTGCCCTCACCGCTCAGTCAGCGTTTTAGCGCTCGAGTCCTTCACAGCCCCAAGCACTTGGGTTCTCGAGACAACTTTGGTCGACGTTTCGGGTCACGGCACGCCAGATGCGAATCTCGGTGGGCTCCGCCTGCTGAGTGACCGTTGAACTCACCTCCTGCACCTCTCCCCCGTCAACCTGGTAGGTTCCCTCAAACACCGTGGTCAGTTCGACGGTGTATAGGCCCGTCTCGTTGTACTGGTGGCTCGTGTCCGTTTCAGTGTTAAACTCATCGACCGGATAACCAGGCAGTTCAGTCACCAAAGTGTCGCCATCCCCATAGTCCCAACGGTATTCAATAGGTGTCGCGGTGATGGTCACCTCCTGGTCGAACATTATTCTCGTCACCGTTTGTGGCTCGTGATGGCTGGAGTAAAAGTTCGTGTGCGCATTCTTTAAGCCAAATGGTCCGCGATCCATAAGAATCTGCGGTGATTCGGGAATCAACTCCAGCAAGTCCGATTCTGTAATGGTGATCGTAACCGGTTCATTCACCACTTGCGCCTCTGGAGCTGGGGCCTGCGGTGCTGGTGGTGGGGCCGGCTCCCCAGGTAAAAACACATACTGGGCCAGGCACAACTCTATGCCCAGGTATTCCCTATACATTCCTGTGCACTGTTCCTGAATAGTTCTTGGCGGTGCCGCAGCTTGCGGATTCGACTTCCCACCACTTGTACTGCTTCCGCCGGAGCTGCTGGCGTTCGATTTTGTTGGAACGGGAGATGGAGGTCGTGACGAATTAGGGTTGATATATTTTAGTTCGGTACCACTACTAGCTTGCCTACGATTCTCAGAGGACACGCGCCATGAGTTCTCTTGCACCTCACCTTCAAACTCAGTCGAAGCCTTCGCCACGGTCCCGCCCATAAATAAAGATCCAAAGCAAAGAAGTATTAAAATCGACCAAAAAAACCAGGCTCGGATCACATGAGTCACTATTCCACCCATGTCACGCTCTCTTCTAGTCCAAGCCACTCAACTTCCCATCGTTGGCCAGTTGCATCAAAATACAGAAGACTTACCCATTTCTTTATATCCGGTTTGTCAAAGCTGTCTTGGTGCAAAATACCATCGTTCTCATAGAAATCGATGCCCGGTTCGTCTAACTCAAAGAAAACATGCGCAACTGGTTGGCTGCGTTCCTCATCATCTCCCAATTGAACTTCAGTAATTTCAATTTGTAGCTCTCCTTGAAGAACAACCCACTCTCCTTCACCGTAGGAATGTTCCCAACCTTGAATCGACTCGAAACAAAATTCACAGTCCTCAGACGAGACCAAGGCAAGCGGCTCCGTATCGCCGGTAAGCCGTGCATACTCTTCCGTTTCCCAAAAATATTCAAGGGTCGCCTCAGCGCCTTCTTCAGAATTCTCGGTGGCTACGGCAGGCAGGTTCGGCTCGGGTACGTTTTGGGCTGGGCCGTCTGCAGAGGCAGGAACATACTCCAACGATTCGGTGTCCGACGCATCGATAGTGTCACCGAGTGTTTCTTCGTCATCATTGGAACATCCAGTGAGGCCTACGGCCAGAGTCAAACCAACTAAACCGGTGACCAAACGATTTCGGACAGACTTCTTCATGAGTGGAGACATCAAGGCGCTTTCAAGTGAGTGATGAATAAAGGCTGTGATATTAAGGTAACCCGCAATTGACAGGGTAATCCAGGTCTCGTTTGCAGGATGTGGAAAACTTTTTAAAGTCAATGACTCTCACGAACTTGTCCACATTTGCTCCGACTCGCTCAGCGGGATGTGCGATTTTTGGTCACGATGGGAAGCAGCCGAACACGACTGGAGGTGACTTCCCAATGACTCAAACCGCAGCAGCGCCGCTGAATCCACTTGAGACGCTCGACTTGCATATCGCTGATGGACGCGTTGATTGGGCAGCCCTCTCGCACGAGCAACTCCATGACCTGATTCGGGGTGCTCGTCAACGCATCGAAGACATTGAACCCCGTGAGCCGACTGAAGGGCTGCTCCAGCGTTCATTAATGTTGGAAGAGACAGCGCGCTCATTCGCACCACTCCAGCATCGCTACACAGGGCTACTTAAAGACGCATTCGATACTCCGAAGTTGCGCTCAACTGTCGACCTGCCAAAAGGAAAAACACCGTTCCGGGATGCCACGGATATGCTGGCCAAAACGCACGGCATACGAGCATATGAAGCATCGGGACGAACCAAGATCGCTGTGGCGATGACACCGAAACGTGCATCAGACCCGGAACGAGATGACACAGTCGCCGTCGGGGAAACGAAGCTGCCCATCTTGGGAGCGATCCAAGCACAAGGAAACATTCATCCGTCGAAACTCTCGTCGGCATTAAACATGATCAACGCCGTCGACCAGGAAGCTGAAGCAGCAGGCAAAGATCAAGAGTATCGAGACAATCTGCAGCGCCTCGTCGAGAAGGACTTGGCCGGAAGAATTGGGGCCACGTCACCGGAAGAGTTCAGTCACTATGTTTCGAACAAGAAGAAGGACATACTGGCATCGATTGATCCGGCAGATAAGAAATTTACACAAGGCCAGACCGATGCGATGCATAGCGCGTGGTGCGAGGGTACCGTTCGTGGCAACCAGAACGCATACAAATGGGTCATCATCACGGATGCAGAGGGAAACGAAGCCTTCAAAACCATCGAAGCAACAGCCAATAATCCACGTGCCAAAGATGACGACGAGCAGGAATTCGACAGCCGAACGCGCGGTCAACGCAGTATGCACGCGTTTCGTGATGCCATCAAATTTGCTCTGGCCAATCTCTCGAATTCGGATTTGCGCGGGGCCAACGGTGCCCACACCCAAATGGTGGTGATGGCTGATTACCCAACCCTGATGGAAGGGGTCCGTCGGGAACTTGCCGAGCTCCTTCCGGACATTGAAGCCGAACAACGCGAACGGCTCTTGGCGATGCTCGCCGAGGCAGAGTTGGCCAAAGAGATCGGTGACTCACCTGAAGACGAGGACGTTGAAAATGGGAGCCTTATTCCGGCGCCAAATGCCAGGGTGACCGGCAAAACAGCACGGGAATTGGAACTGGATGGAGAAGTCGTCACGTTACCGCCGCCAAAAACTCCTGATATTAGCGCCATCTTGCACGATGACAATTTAGATCGGCTACAACCACGGATTTCGCAAGGCATTTACACACCGTATATGCCACCGGATGCACTGCTCCGAATGCTCTGCGATGTGAGCGTTTCGCCGGTAACACTAACTGGACGAAGACAGGTCCTGTCGATCGGTCGAAAGCAACGGAAATTCTCTGAATCAATACGGCGCGCCATTTTAGCCAGAGATCGCGGGTGCACTGTGCCCGGATGTCACTGGCCGGCCGCCTGGTGCGAACTCCACCACGTCATCCCCTGGTCACAAGATGGGGAGACGAGTGTCGAAAACGGCACCCTCATGTGTTCGCATCACCACCAGGCGTTGCACGCCAAAATGCTTCACATTGAACGAGTCGACGGCGAAATCCAATTCAGGCTCCACCCGTTGCTTGACCCTGCCCAACAACCACGGAAAAACTACTTTTGGCAGAGCTGACTCGACATTCCACCTGACCGAGCCGTCATCAATAACTCCCCGTATTCGAAAGAAACGTCGGATACGGGGAAACTTTTGTGCCCGATGATCCCTTTAAGTCCGGGCGGTTTAAGCCTGGGCGGTAGACGTTGCCTCGTCGGGTGCCTCTTCGTCTGCTGAATGCGGTGGCACAATACGGTGCTCCCCCGCATAAATGACGCACCGATGACCCCGAGTAAATCCCACCAACGTCATACCCGATTCCTTGGCGAGCTCGACGGCTAGCGAGGATGGCGCCGAGACGGCAACCAGCATTGGCATACCGGCCATAGCGGCCTTCTGAACGAGCTCGAAACTCGCGCGCGACGAGGTGACTAAGAGGTGGCGGCTTAATGGGAGCAGCCCTTCCATTAAGGCCCATCCCAGCACCTTGTCCACGGCATTGTGTCGCCCAACGTCTTCTCGGACCACAAGGAACTCACCGGTATCAACATCGTATATGCCTGCTCCGTGCAGTCCACCAGTCTTGGCGAAAACTTTTTGGTCCTCGCTGAGTTTATCGGGCAGCCCCATCACGGTGTGCTCATCGAGTGTGAAAGCCGAGCGCTCGTCGATGGGGTAACACCCGGTTTGGTGTACGTCGTCCAAGGATTGTCGCCCACAGAGACCACACGACGAATTCACGACCAGCTGCCGTTGCGTCAGCGCACCCGGTGACGGCACATGCGGGGCCAACGTGATATCGACGACGTTGTCAGACGTGTCCTCGAGCGAAACACGAGAACCGACGCCGAGCTGCTCGAACGGGTATAGCCCCTTGGGACCCTGATCCTTTTGGCAGTAGCGCACACGGGTGAGGTCGTCGGCAGAATGAATGATGCCCTCGGACAAGGCGAACCCCACGGCAAGCGAAAAATCGTGGACCGGGGTGCGCATCGTGACAGCCAACCGGGTGCCATTAACACGAATCTCCAGAGGTTCTTCGACCGCGAGTGTGTCGGCACGGTGGGTTCGCTCGCTATCGATATTGACACGAGCGACACGGACTCGGGCTTGTGAAGAACGCATGGCCCCATCTTAGCGTTGCCGGTCACTTAATGGCAGGGTCTTGCTAGGCTGGGAAACATGACACACGGTCCAGAGTTTATCCGCGCCAGGACTGCCCGACATCGCCGTCTTCCCGAGGTTGGTGATGGTGGAGCAGCTCGGCTCGCCGCTGCACGCGTTGCGGTGGTTGGTGCCGGGGGGTTGGGCTCAACGGTCATCCCATATCTTGCCGCCGCGGGTGTGGGTCGCATCGATGTGTTCGATGACGACGTGGTGGAACTGTCGAATCTGAATCGGCAGATTTTGCACTCGGTCGATTCGCTGGGCCAGCCGAAGGTGGATTCCGCCGTGGCGGCCGGGGCACGCATTGCCCCCGAAGTTCAGGTCGTGGGGCATCGGCTGCGACTGGATGACAACTTTGCCGAGGTAGTCGGCGCGGTAAAACCCGACATCGTGGTCGATGGGTCAGATTCCTTCGATACCCGGTTTGTGGTGGATGCCGGTGCCGCAGCTTTGGGTGTCCCGGTGGTATTCGGTGCCTTAATGCAATGGTCGGCGCAAATTACGATCTTTGACGCGGCTGGTCGCTATGGGCCTGCCATTCGGCTGACTGATATTTTTGCCGACACACCAGAGGTTCGTGCCACCCCGGGATGCGCCGAAACGGGAATTCTGGGGTCTGTTGCGGGCATGATCGGCACGTTATTGGCCACCGAGACAGTCAAGCTTCTCGTGGGCGCCGGGAAAACGCTGTCCGGACGGATGCTCATCGTCGACGCGTTAGATATGACGATGACGGAAATACCGCTCGCCGACACACCACAGGCGCAGCGAGGACCGTCCGCGCGACCCGGTGAGCACACCAACATTGTTGCCGTCGGGCTGGAAAATTTTGACGACGACGTGCCCCCGGTGTTCATTGATGTTCGCCGCGCAGATGAGGTGGCGCAAGACCCCGTGCCCTTCTCCACACTGCACGTCCCTTTTGACCAGTTGGATGGCCTCGAATTGGATGACGACCGAGAAATCGTCACCGTGTGTCGTTCAGGGCCGCGTTCCATCCGCGCCGCCCAACGTCTGGCAGCGGCAGGCCACCGCGTCGTGGGGTATCTGGATGGCGGCGTCAACGCGCTGCAGGACAAACCGCGGCCCGACCACCCGAGTCTGCATAGTGAATCGAGCCTGCGATGATTACCCAACAAGACCACTTGGCGCGCATTTTAGACTTAACGGCACCGCTTGCGGTGGAAGAAGTTCCGCTGGCCGAGGCGTTAGGCCACACACTTGCTGCGAATGTGATGACCACCATGGATCTACCGCCCTGGGATGCCGCGGCCATGGACGGGTACGCTATCTCGTTGGAACATTTTCAACCCGGTACCTTGCCGGTGACGAAAACGCTTCCCGCCGGCCACACGACGCCCGAACGCATCGCCCCCGGTGAGGCCGCAGCGATCATGACCGGCGCGCCCGTGCCTGCCGGCGCGGACACCATCATCCCGCTGGAAGTATTCCACGAGCCGTCCCAAAGTCTGCCGCGTGAAATTACCATCGACAACATTCCGAAAACAGATCAGCATATTCGACGGCGTGCCGAAGACACCCACGCTGGTGCACTGGTCGCGGCGGCCGGTACCGTGTTGGGCCCGAACCATATCGGTGCCATTGCGGCAACGGGCACGGCGACGGTGTTCACGGCCCGCCAGCCAAGCGTCGCGATTATTTCAACCGGTGATGAATTGGTCGCGCCCGGTACCCCACCGGATTACGGACAGATTCCGGATTCTAATGCGCCACTGGTCGCTGCCACGCTGACCAAACTCGGCGCAAAACCGACCCAGCAACTGCGCATCCGCGACTCCCAGGCCAGCCTCGAACATACGATTGCCCAACTCGAGCACACCGTCGACGCGATCATTTTGACGGGCGGTGCTTCGGTCGGGGCCCACGATATCTCCAACTATGTGCTCTCCGCGTGGCAACACGAGGACCCGACGCGGGCCATCACCTTCGACACGATCAATATCCGGCCGGGCAAACCTCAGGGGTTCGGGCTGTCGCCGGCTGGCACGCCGGTGTGGTCACTGCCGGGTAATCCGGTGGCTGTACTGGTGTCGCTGCACCTCTTTGTTGCCCCGGGCATCGCCAAAATGCAACGCCGCAGCCCCGAACCGCACAGACTTCGGGTACGAACCACCAAGACATTGGACACCCCGAAAAACATGAACTACTACATGCTGGCCACCCTGAATCAGGGCTATGCCACGCCGCTGCCGTCAAACTCGCACCTGGCCGTGAAAATGGCCCAGGCAACCGGGCTGCTCCATGTGCCCGCCGAAGTCGACGGCATCGAGGCCGATCAACCAGTGGAGTACATTGCCCTATGATTACCGTTCGTCTCTTCGCCGCGGCTGCCGACGTCATCGGGAGCAAATTCGTGACGATGCACGCTGAGTCGGTGGCCGAGGTGCTCGACGAGCTCTCGGATGCCCAAACCACCGCCCAGGTGATCTCGCGCTGCTCGGTTCTGGTCGATGGAGTACGCGCGAACCCTCAAACACAGCTGGCGGACGGGGCAACCGTCGACGTGTTGCCACCGTTTGCGGGTGGTTAAATCCCCACCCAGTGGCTGCCCTCGGGCCCAAATTGTTGTTTCCAAATGGGCACGCGAGCCTTGATTTCCTCAACGACGGTGCTGCACGTGGCGAACGCTTCCTGCCGGTGGGCCGCAGACACCGCCACGACGAGGGCAACGTCGCCGATGTCCAGGGCGCCGATCCGATGGGCGGCGGCGACGCGGATGGGTAACGGTGTCACGTCTTGGGTATTGTGCACCGAAATATTTGCCTCGGCCACGACTTCGCGCAAGAACGTTGTCGCATCGGGGTGCGCCGTATATTCCAGACCGGTGACCGCGCCGGGGGCTTCTGGGTCGTGATCGCGCACCACGCCCTGAAAGACGACGACTGCACCGGCATCGGGCGCGGACACGGCGGCTTCGAGTCGCTGCACGTCGAGTACTGTATCGGTCACCACTGACAGTTCCACCAGATTCATGCCACTAGTCTAAGTGTTCGCCACCCGGTGCAATCCACATCACCCGCCACGGCGCTGAACTAGACTAAACCCCGTGCAACATGAGTTTTCTTTACGCGCCGAATGGGCGACGAACACGGACCGTCCGCATCCGCAGCGGGGTTTCACCCGCGAGGTAACCATACACGCTGACGGTCCCGGTGAGCTGCCCGGGTCAGCGGCCAAACCATTTCACGGTGACGCGACCCGTTGGAATCCCGAGCAGCTGCTGCTGGCGGCCCTGGTCGAGTGCCACATCTTGTCGTATCTCTATGTTGCCGGCGAGGCCGAGATTGAGGTCGAGCACGTGTCGGTGCGCGGTGAATTGACCCTCGAGGCTGGCTCCGATGGCGGACAGATCAGTTCGGCCACGCTCTATCCGGAGGTCGTCGTCGCCGATACGATGCAGTTGGCCCGCGCCCGTGAGCTGCACGACGAGGCACATCGTCAATGTTTTATCGCTCGCAGCGTGAACTTCCCCATCAGTCTCGAAGTGCCCCACCAACACCAGATGCCCCAGCTGCCCCAGTTCTCGAATCGTCTGGGCGCGCCGATTGCGGTGCTCAAACCCCGTCGGGCGAAGAAACCATCACAGGTTTCCGGCAATGAGGACGCCCGGTTGGCCGCAATTCGAGCAGAACGCGACGCCGCGCACGAGGATCCCAACGCCAGTGCGCAAGAAACCAAGAGCGCGGCAGAACAAGCTCAGAAGACGAATGCTCCATCCGAGCAGACTTCGTTTTATGATCAGGTTGGCGGAGAACCCACGTTCAGAAAGCTGGTGCACGAGTTCTACCAGCAGGTCGAGGCCGACCCCGAGTTCAAAGCGATGTATCCCGAAGAGGATTTGGGTCCCGCCGAGCAACGCCTCCGACTGTTTCTCATCCAATATTGGGGCGGGCCCACCGACTACTCACAACTCCGCGGTCATCCGCGGCTACGTGCCCGGCACATGCCGTTCCACGTCGACACCAAGGCGCGTGACACGTGGCTAAAATTCATGCGCAACGCGATGGATACCCTAGATTTGGCGCCGTTGCACTATGACACCATGTGGGACTATTTCGAGCGCGCCGCCCGCGCCATGCAGAACCAGCACTAACGCCAAGCTTTAAAGGCCAGCTTTAAAGAGCAACCGCCGGACGGGCCAACACGTGTCCCCCGGCGCTCGTCAACCGCACCCAACCACTTGATGTCGACACGGTGGTTTCTCCGCGCGGCAGCAAAAACCCTAAACTGTGGGCGGCCAGTGTGGCACCGGCCGGGAACTCCACCTGTTCGGCGTCGCCGAGCTGTTCGCCCCACACGGCAGAGCGCACCTGCGATAATAACGGGGCGCCGGGATTCGACGGCAATCCCTCGCCAACCTTGGTAATCCCGTCGCGGGCAATTTTGCGGATGTCCGCGTCATCGACCACCGCGGCCGGTGCCCAGCCGGACCGTGGAGCGTTCATCGCCGTCCAGTTCACCGAAATCGCCACCGGGGGCAACGTCAGTTCGCGCGAGCCCGTCGAAATCATCCGCTGCGTCCGATCGCTGATCGCATCCATCTCAAATACCGTGTCGACTTCGAAACGTTCGGCATATGAGAAGTCCAGAGCAAACGTCCGCAACCCGATGACGATGGGCACACCGTCGCCGAGCCCGGCCGGATGCATCACCGAAACCGAAGCCGCCAGCACATCATGGGCGACCACGAACCGAACACCGGTGGTATCTAACGTCTTCGCCCTGGTGAGGAAGCTTTGCAGATCCTTCACAGAGTTTTGAGTCGCGAACGGCAAAACGTAATCCATGGCCCCAATTATGCCTTCCGTGGCCCACTCGGTCAGCAACGCTGCCGCCAATTGAGCTGATAGCACTAGAGTGTGAACACCACATTTTCTGAAAGGCTTTCATGGTGAATACAACCTACCCGGATGATCCGACCGATATTCTGCGCGACGTGCTCAAACTGGAACGCGTGACCTCCGACCCAGACAGCAGCACCTTCACCGGACATACCCCGAAGCAAACGCGTGGACAGGTATTTGGCGGCCAAGTCGTGGCCCAGTCCTTGGCGGCTGCGAGTCATTCGGTGCACGATGATCGCAACCTGCACTCCATGCACTGTTATTTCATCCGTCCCGGCGATGCCAGTGAGCCGTTGACCATTGGCGTGGATCATCACCGCGACGGGCGCTCGTTTTCGGTTCGTCACGTCGAAGTCACCCAGCACAACAAGGTCATCCTGTCGTTAACCTGTTCCTTTCAGACGCAGGACAAGGGGATCGAACACCAGGAGCCGATGCCCGAAGGCATTCCGCATCCGGATGAGTTGCCTCCGATTTCGTCGCTCGTGGGGATGATTGATGATCCCAACGCTCAAGAGTTGGCCTACAACCGGCCATTCGACATTCGCTATGCCTATGAGCCCATCTTTCTGCGGCCGGGATCGGAGCGCGTGAACCGCAATATTGTGTGGATGAAAACCTTCACGCCCGTCAATGTCTCCCGCAATATGGCCGCCGCTGGGCTCGCCTATGGGACCGATTACACGATCCTGGAAGCCATCATGCGTCACCACGGCATCACGTGGGTGGACCCGGAGAAATCAGTGGCGTCCCTGGATCACGCCATGTGGTTTCATCGCCCGTTCACGCTGGATCAGTGGTTGTTATTCGTCCAGGAATCTCCCTCCGCTCAATCAGCCCGCGGGTTGGGCATGGGCCGGATCTATACCATCGACGGCGATCTGGTGGCCACGGTGGCCCAGGAAGGTATGATGCGACTTTCGAAATTTGGGTAGTAACCGCCGGTTCACCTCGCCGCCATCACATTATGGGTACGATGCGACTATGTCTGACATCATCACTTCACATTCTTCTGCCACGCAGACCCCTCGGGTCAAACGCTCGCACGTGGCCGCCTGGGCCCTGTGGGATTGGGGGTCCGCTGCCTTTAACGCGGTCATGATCACCTTCGTGTTCGGAACCTATTTGGCTTCGGACACCTTCGGTGCTGACGGCCGCGGCACTTCGTGGCTGGCCACGGGCAATGCGATCGCCGGGATCATTATCGCGCTGACGGCACCGGTGATGGGTCAGCGGGCCGACCGTGACGGACGACGCTCACTATGGCTGGGTGTCAATACGGGGCTGGTCATTTTGACCACGGCAGCGTGTTTTTTCGTGCAACCCGATGAGTCATTTTTGTTGCTGGGTGTCATCCTGTTGTCGGCGGGCAACGTGTTTTTCGAGTTTGCTGAAGTCCAGTACAACGCGATGATGGTCAAGATCGCTACGAAGTCCACGATCGGTCGGATTTCAGGACTTGGTTGGGGTGCCGGCTACCTCGGTGGCATCTTCTTGCTGCTGCTCGTATACGTTGGGTTCATCGGCGGTGAGACCCATTGGTTTGGTATCGGTAACGATGACGCCATGAATATTCGCATGGTCGCGGTGTTTGCCGCGTGCTGGTTCGTGATCTTCGCGCTGCCGGCGATTATCGTGATGCGTACTCGCAAGGACTCCAGCGAACCACAACACCCACGGGCCGAACGGGTCAGCATTGTGCAGTCTTACCGTCAACTGCTGCGGACCATCGTGCATTTGTGGAAGTGCCAGCGCAATACGTTCTGGTTCTTGGTGTCCTCGGCGGTCTTTCGCGACGGCGTGGGGGCAGTATTTGCCTACGGCGCGATCCTGGGAACCACCGTGTATGGTGTCGCCCCCGACAACATTTTGTTCTTTGGTATCGCCGCCAACGTGGTGGCCGCCGCCGGCGCATTTTTGGGCGGGCTCTTTGACGACAAGTTCGGGCCAAAGAAACTCATCGTGGTCTCGCTGTCCGGGTTACTCATCTCAGCTGTGATTGTCTTCGTGCAAGATGGCACCCTGGCGTTTTGGATCTGGGGGCTCTTCTTGTGCTTCTTCGTCGGCCCGGTCCAGTCCTCATCGCGTGCATTTTTGGGCCGGCTCACCACCCCGAACACGGCCGGCGAACTCTACGGCCTGTATGCGACCACCGGTCGCTCGGTCTCATTTTTGACGCCCGCGCTCATTTCCGTGTTCGTTGGCGTCAGCGGGGAATCTCGGATGATGGTCCCGGCGATCATTGCGGTTTTACTGGCCGGGATGTTGTTGCTGTGGCCGGTACGGGATCCCAAGACTTCTGCCACCGAGGAAGTCCAGACCGATAAGACCCAGGCGCGTTAACACAGGCGCCTTAAAGAGTTCTGCTCCGTATCCTCAACTGTGGATACGGAGCAGAGACAGCTTGACCTTAGTTACGGGTCAGGCGACGGTGTGTTGCGCGTGCTTCACGGGTCGCATCTGGTCCGAGACGTTCGATCTTATTGGCTTCGTAGGACTCGAAGTTTCCTTCGAACCAGTACCAGTTGGCTGGATTTTCTTCGGTGCCTTCCCACGCAAGAATATGGGTTGCCACACGGTCCAGGAACCAGCGGTCGTGGGAAATCACGACGGCACAACCGGGGAATTCCAACAGCGCATTTTCTAGCGATGTCAGGGTTTCCACGTCGAGGTCGTTGGTCGGTTCGTCGAGGAGCAAGAGGTTGCCGCCCTCTTTGAGCGTCAACGCCAAGTTCAGACGGTTGCGCTCACCACCGGACAGTACACCGGCTTTCTTCTGCTGGTCTGGACCTTTGAATCCGAAGGCCGAGACGTAGGCACGTGATGGCATTTCGACTTGCCCCACCTGAATGTAGTCGAGCCCATCGGAGACGACTTCCCACAGGGATTGTTCTGGGTCGATGTTGCTGCGGCTCTGATCGACGTAGGAGATTTTGACGGAATCGCCGATCTTCATTTCGCCCGAATCGATTTCTTCTTGGCCGATGACGGTTTTGAACAGGGTAGTTTTGCCCACACCGTTTGGACCGATGATGCCGACGATACCGTTTGGCGGCAGGGAGAAGCTGAGGTTATCGATCAGGGTGCGTCCGTCGAAGCCCTTGGTGACGTTTTCGGCTTCGATGACCTGGCTGCCGAGGCGAGGCCCCGGTGGGATCTGGATTTCTTCAAAGTCCAGCACGCGAGTTTTCTCGGCTTCGTTGGCCATTTCTTCGTAGCGTTCCAGGCGGGCCTTCTGCTTCGACTGACGCCCCTTGGCGTTGGTACGCACCCAGTCCAGTTCGTCCTTCAGACGGCGAGCAAGCTTCGCGTCTTTCTTGCCCTGCACGTCGAGGCGCTCTTTCTTCTTTTCCAGGTACGTGGTGTAGTTACCCTCGTATGGATAGAGCCGACCGCGGTCGATTTCGGCGATCCATTCGGCTACGTGGTCCAAGAAATAGCGATCGTGGGTAATCGCGATGACTGCGCCCTCGTAGTTGGCCAGGTGGCCTTCCAGCCAGGCAACGGACTCGGCATCGAGGTGGTTAGTCGGCTCATCGAGGAGCAGCAGGTCTGGTTTTTCCAAGAGGAGTTTGACCAGGGCAACACGGCGGCGTTCACCGCCAGAGAGGTGGGTGACCGGTTCGTCACCATCGGGCAGCTGCAGAGCTTCCATCGCCTGACCGATCTGGGAATCGATGTCCCAACCGTCGGCGGCGTCAATCGCTTCTTGAAGCTTGCCCATTTCGTCCATCAGCGCTTCGAAGTCTGCATCTGGCTCGGCCATTTCTACAGAGATCTGGTTGAAACGTTGCAGCTGCTGGTAGACCTCACCAACACCTTCTTGTACGTTTTCCAACACGGTTTTGTCTTCCGTCAGCGGTGGTTCCTGCAGCAGGATGCCTACCGAATAGCCGGGTGAGAGCCAGGCGTCACCGTTGGAGGGCTCATCGAGGCCCGCCATAATTTTCAGGATGGTGGATTTTCCGGCACCGTTGGGTCCGACCATACCGATCTTGGCGCCGGGGTAAAAGGACATGGTTACGTCGTCGAGAATGACCTTGTCGCCTACTTTTTTGCGAGCTTTGATCATTTGATAAATAAATTCGGCCATGCCCTCTACAGTAGTCGGTTGCTGCAGCAGAACGTAATTCTTTCTCAAACTGCAGCAACCGACCCACAGAACAGTTCACGTTAGGCGGTCATTGGTTCGGCTTCCTCCCAACCGTGGTCGACCAGTGGGCTATCGGCAGGAGAATTATCGACGACACGCGGTGAGTTTTTGGTGTGTCGGGTGAACTCGGTAAAGCCACGCATCAGATCGTGTCCGGCCGTATCGGCGACGATCTCTGCCGTAGTGCCGCGTTTGGTTTCATCCTTGGAGGTCCATTGTTTGATCGAGACTTTCCCGGTGACGGTTACCGGATCGCCGACGGTGAATGAACGGAAAATATTCTCGGCCAACTGTCGGAAAGCTGACACCGTGTACCATGACGTGTTGCCATCCTCCCATTGTTCAGTCTGGCGGTTGAAGAACCGTTCTGTTGCCGCCAGGCGAAATTCGGCGATGACGATTCCTGTGTCGGTGACGACTCGTCGAGGTGCGGTGGCCACATTGCCGCGGACGGTAAGCTGGGTTTTCATAGTTGAACCTTTCGTTGAGGAAATATTCGATGGCGTTTCGAATACGTCCAGTCAACGGCAACACCATGGGTCACGAGACCAGTGACAACGAGAATGTGGATAACATGGATCCCTATTTGGGGATGTGGACAACATTTTGGGTAGACTATGCGATGTTGCCTCAGTAGCTCAGCTGGATAGAGCAACGGCCTTCTAATCCGTAGGTCGGGGGTTCGAGTCCCTCCTGGGGCGCGACATACCGGCATCTGACTTGGTTATATACCGAATCAGAGGCCGGTTTTTTTCTGCGTCGACAACATCATTTATGCCAGCAAACCAGCATCGCGTGCGATGAGCGCGGCTTGCGTCCGCGAGTCGATTTCGAGTTTGTCGAGGATATGCGACACGTGGGTCTTGGCCGTGCCGACGGTGATGCCAAACTCGCGCGCTATGGCCTTATTGGTGCTGCCGTGTCCAATCTCGGTTAGGACCTGTATTTCACGTTCGGTGAGGCCGCATTCCGTGAGCGAGACTTTCTCCGCTGGGCGCTGTTGGGATGAGCGTGCACCTGGCTCGGAAAGCACTGCGAAGAGTCGTCGGCCAACTTCGGGGGCGACTGCTCCCTGACCGGCGGCAACACGTTCTATGGCGTTGACGATGTCGCTGGCTTCAGCGGTTTTGAGTAGGAATCCTGCCGCCCCGGCCTCAATGGCCCCGAAGACGTAATCATCGTGGTCATAGGTCGTCAGTACCAAGACATTCATGCCGTGGTCGGCGAGCTCGCGTGTGGCCGCGATGCCGTCGACGTTCGGCATCTGTAGGTCCATGAGGATCACATCTGGTTTCAGCGCGTGGGCGTTTTGCATTGCGGCACGGCCATCGGAGGCTTCCGCCACGATCTCGATGTTCTCGGAGTTTGCCATGATCATGCGCAAGCCGGCTCGGATGGCGCTGTGGTCATCTGCGATAAGAACACTGATCATCTACTGGTGGCTCCTTGTGGCAGAGAGGGGGAAGGTGGCGCGGTAAACGGGAGCTCAATATGCACCGTCCAGTGTCGTATTACACCGTCACGTGTGGCTGCGGCACTGAAGATTCCATCGGCGTCATGGACTGCCCCGGCCATGGCGCCAAGACCGAGGCCGCCCGAAAGTTGCGAAGGCGCGACAGCGTCCGGTGCCACAGACGGAGCCAACGGGTTGGTGATGGTGCACGTGATTCCCTCGGTCGTGGCTTCGCAATGCATGGTCGCGGTACCGTCACCGTGTTTCAAAGCATTGGTCAGCGCTTCCTGGAGGACCTTCGCCAACAGGAGGGACGCACTCGAGTCCGAGCGGGTCAGTGCTGCTTGCACATGACGCTCGGATTCGGCTGTCATGGACAGTTCGAGGCCAGCCGAACGCAGTCTGCGGAGCATATCCTGCCAGGCCAACGGCGGTGCGGTGCCTGTGTCTTCTGCCTCGACATTGGCAAATGTTCGTAACACGTCAATCAATTCACGCATATCGGTGAGTGCGTCGAGCGAGGAACGCCGAACCTCCATCAGCACGGAGCGGTCGCGCTGGGCGTTCGGACTCATATCGAGTGCACCGGCCGTGTAGAGCGCTATCGTGGAGAGGTGCGAGGAAATCGTGTCGTGGAGTTGAGAGGCAAGGTCGGCTCGTTGACGCCTCAGGAGCTGTTCGCGCTCGTGTTCTTCTTGACGCCGTGCTGCAAGGGATTTGAGCCGCTCAGCCTCGGTTGACTCGTCTCCTCGGCGTACTTCACTCCCCCACCAGACCGCGATCACCGCGGTGAGAACTACCTGGAGTAACGCGTTGGTCGCGGAACTCACGCTGCCACTTACGAGGTAGACCAAACCGAAGGTCATCACACCAAAACCGACCAGAGACCAGCGCAGCAGTGAGCCTGCGGCATAGCGTGCAGCATTGTAGGCGGTGTTCGCCCACGCGATTAGCATCACCAGGTGAAATCCCAACACCATGTCTGCAATGAACAGGGCGGTAATCGCATAGAACACGCCCAGTGGGTAACGACTCTGCACGCAGGTCGCGAGGCAGGCCAGGACCAGGGGTATGGTGTGCCACCAGTGCAGCTGTTGTTGAGAAAACGGTATGAGTACGGGATATGCCGAAGATGCGTTGACACCGAGCCCCAGCAGCACCAGCCCCAACGCTAGGAGGGCTAAGGCCGTCAGCAGATCAGGCCGCGACGTCTTGTGTCGGACAGCGAACCTTGTGAACGGATGCACAGTCATACCTTGAGTATTCCATCTGTGGTGCGTTGACGGTATCTGTCTAAAGTTAGACACCGCACCTCACCAATGGCCGATGGCACATGGGGTGCACGCGCATACCGTCGAAGTATGGATACCGACATTGCGACCTCATTTGCGGTACTGCTCCCACTCTTAGCCGGATTGGCGCTGATTGATTCATTGAGTTTCGGCACCCTGGCCATTCCTGTCTGGCTGATGATGGCCCCCGGAAAGCTGCGGGCGACCAAGGTGATGATCTACCTGGCCACGATTGGTGGGTTCTATTTCGTGGTCGGGGTGATGCTGCTTTTCGCTGCTCGATTCGCGAGCCTGCAGTTTGAAATTGACTGGAACCATCCGGTGATCATGCTCGGCGGATTCGTTGTCGGGGCAGGGCTATTGATCTTGAGTTTCGTCATCGAACCACCCAAGAGCCTGCAGAAAGATACCACCTCGAAGAAAGCATCCGGCATGTACACCCGGTTAGCGGCCTGGCGTCAATCCGCCGTTGAAGACAATGTTTCAGCACTGGACGCGCGGATCAGTCAAACCAATACGAAACAGCGAACGAAATCAGGCACAGTGACTCTGATGAGTATTGCGGTGACCGCAGGAGTATTGGAAGTCGCCACGATGCTGCCGTATCTTGCAGCTATTGGACTACTGACGGCTAGCGCGCCCGCCCTAGGGTTAGGTTTCGTCCAAAGTTCCGGGCTGCTGGCGGCATACTGCGTGATTATGCTCGTGCCCTCCCTCACCCTGTTCTTGGGCAGGACTGTGTTACGAAATGCGGTCTCACCGCTGCTGGAACGAATTGATGAGTGGTTTGCCAAAAACGGCCAGTCGACCATCGCCTGGGTCATCGGTGCAGTCGGGGTGGTACTTATGCTGAACACATGGTCGGCAGTGGAAAATGTTTTGTTCGGCTAGAGCTTCGCGATGAATTATGCGTCAACGGTCTTTTTGGTCTGTGGGAACGCCCTGCGCGTTAACGGGTCGAAGAACATGAGCACGATGAGCCCGATGAGGCCGATGCCGGCTGTGAGGAGTCGCAGGGGCAAAATCGGGATCCACTGAGATACGGCCAGCTGGTCGACGACGCCGACCACCACCAGCACGGTGACCAGGAGGTAGAGCAATGTCGAGGCCCATCCGCGCCAAACACCGACGATGGCGAACAACGGCAGCACCCACAGGATGTACCAGGGTTGAAAGACTTGGGCGACCAGCACCGCAGTAGCCAAGGCAAGTGCTGCGGACAAGACCGGGCGCATGGGTCGTGGTTTGAGCGCCAGCCAGGCGGTCACGACGGCGATGGCGACCGTGCCCAGGGCATAGACGGTTTGGGCGACGGGGTCGATGCCGGAGCTAAATAATACGTCGACCAACCAGCCGATACCCAACCCGAGCAGCCCGAATGGTGCATACGGGAAGGCTGCCGACCCGGACGTCGTCATCGCTTCGATCCAACCGAACCACAGCCCTGTGATTGCGCCGAAAACCAAGAGGACTCCCCCGACGACCACCACAGATTTCGTCCAAACTTTGATGCGCACGCGGTAGGACATCCGCACGCCGGGCTTCCACAGCAGCAACAGCCCGGCAAAGGGTAGGACGAGCACGGTGAGCGGTTTGATGGCGATCGAACCTGCCAGCAGCACGAAGCCCAGCAGTATGCGTCGGCGTCTGGCGTGTTGCGGCCAGGAAGGGTTGATGAAGTATAGCCCGGTGAGTAGCAGGCCGAGCATCAGGGTGTCGTTGTGGGCTCCGGCAATCATGTAGAGACAGAACAGTGGATTGGCGATGACGATCCACTGGGCCCAGTCGCCACGGGCGCCGAAGCGTCGTGCCAGTCGCGGGATGGCCCACATGCACATGGCCATGCCGCCTAAAAACATCAGCCGAAACAGCAGGATCGACCATTCGGGGCCGCCGTCGGTAATGAACCACACGAATTGTGAGACGAGCAGAAAGGCGGGGCCATAGGGCGATGGGGATTGGGCCCAGAGTGAGTCGGCGCCGATCATGAACCAGCCGGGTAGCGACGAGACGCCTTCGCCGTAGGGGTCCAGGCCGGCATGCAGTACGCGGCCCTGGGCGAGATAGGAAAACACGTCTCGGGACATGATGGGAAATGCCAGGGTTAGCGGGGCGGCCCACCACCAGATGGCCCGGTTGATGACGCTGAGTTTGGAATCGTTGATGCGGTGTTTTCGGGCGGACTCTTTGACCGATGAGACACTGGGCCCGCCAGAACCTGTGGTGAAGGGCAGTTGCAGCGCTTGGCCAAGTCGGATCCACGAGCGTACGAGTAAGAGCCCGCCGACGACGAGAAACACCGCGCACACGGTCACGCCGGGTGTCCACACGCGCAGGGGGTTGAGGATCGTGGTGCCGGCGAACCAGGAGTTCTGTGCTTGCGGCAACCATCCCACGCCCCAGGAGGCAATCATGATGATGACGGCGGCCACCACACCCATACGGATGTGATGGCCGGGGTCGGTATCAATTCTGGAGGGTACGAACCGCTTGAGCATCACACCTCCGTATCCGTAGGTTGTGCCCGGGAGGCCCGCCATCGCCGGTAGGCCAACACGCCACGGCGCCAGCTTTGGCGCAGGTGCCATTCGTTTTTGAACATTGGCGCGGTCCAGGGATCAAAAAATAGTACCCAGATGGCCAACAGGATGGAGACGCCCCAGGACATGACTTGCATGAGTGTCCCAATCTCCAAGAACTGCCAGATATAGAGTTGATCGCCGGCACCGTAGGCCACGAAAAAGACGACGGTAAAAATCACCCAGCGTAACTGCCAGTTCGAGCGGATGCCGAGCATCACGAACAGCGGCAGTAGCCACAACAGGTACCAGGGGTGGATGACGGGCGACAAGACGACGATGGCGGCAAACGACCACGTTGCTCGCGCGAGAATGTTGTCGTATTTGCCCCAGAACATCAACACGAGCACGATGAGCACGGACAGTATCCGGCCCGCGAGACGCACCGTGGGCATGACCCATTCGCCATCACCGAGTCCGAGTTCGACTACCGCAACACGGGCCAGTTCGCCGAGCCCGCCCACTGGTGACCAGAAGCTCCAGATCGACCCGGTTCCGGCGATGACCTTGATCCAGTCGAGTCCGTAGCCGTTGAGCCATCCGACGCCGAGCATGATGGCGATCGTCAGCCCCAGCGTGATAGCCCAATACCAGAAGATTTTGATGCGTGAAGCGTTCCGCCTGGCCCACCACAAGCCGATGAACGGCAGCAGTACGATCGAGATGACTTTCATGCCGATGGACACACTCATCAGGGCTACGGCGAGTACCCCGTGGCCTCGCCAAACCGCGTAGATGGCGGCCACCATGAACCCAACCATCAGCGAGTCGTTATGACCCGAGGCGACAAACGAGATAATAAACAGCGGGTTCGCCGCGGAAATCCACTGGGCTCGCGCAGGATCCCACCCCTGCATTTCAGCAAGTTTGGGGACGTAGTACATGATCAGTGCGACGCCCACCAGGGACACTAGCCGGAAGAAGAAGATGGCGATATCGGGTTGATCCACACCCGTGACGCCAACCACGGCGCCCTCGATCCACAAAAACATGGGGCCATATGGGGTGGCGTCTTCGGCCCACATGGTGTCGGTTCCGAGTCGAAACCAGTTGGGCAAATTCGAGATGCCCGTTTCATATGGGTTTTGCCCGGCTAACACCTGCCGACCTTGGTTGAGGTATGCCAGCATGTCACGGGAAAAAATGGTGAGCGCAAACAGTTGCGGCACGCTCCAGATTGCCACCGTCCAGTTGATGGTGCGCAACCCGCCGGAAGCGAACTCATATTTTCCCCGGAATTGTTGTGTGGGACGGCGCAGCACGAGTCCGAGACGTAACCAACCCCAGATCATGCCCCATGCACCGACGGTCAACAACAGTGTTCCCGCAACCACGCCGAGTTCCGTGGTACGAAATGGTGCCAGCCACTGGGTAGAGTTCACACCGGAGTTTGGTGCGACCCATCCAACGGACCAAGACCCAGCTGTAAGCAGCACAGAGCCCAAAAAACCCACTGCGATAGCGGGCCAGGCGAGCATTTTTGTGCCATGCGGGGCGGTAACCGAGGTCGTCATCAACTGCTTTCAGTCGGTGCGTTTGTTATCAATGACTATCGGAATAAATGTATCACCGGACATCGGTAGGCTAAAGATCGACACCTGAAGTAGGAGAAATAGCTTGGACAAGACAAAAACCCCAGAACCATTTACACCAGTCTCCGATGCTGCAAAAGATCCCAGCCGCAATCTCGTGTGGTTAGACGCCGAAATGACTGGTCTCTATCCGGGCGTGGATGCCCTGGTAGAAGTCGCCATCATTATTACCGATGCCGATCTCAATGTGCTCGACGATGGTATCGATATTATTATCCGGCCGCCGGCAGCCGCCATTGAGCAAATGGACCCGGTAGTCATAGAGATGCACCGAAACAACGGGCTATCCGACCTGTGGCACAACGGAGTCACTGCAGCAGAAGCCGAGCAACAGCTGTTGGACCACGTCAAACGCTTCTGTCCTGAACCACGGAAAGCTCTGCTGGCAGGAAACACGGTGGGTCAGGATCAGCGGTTCCTTTTCGCTGAGATGCCACAGCTGGCTAGTCACCTGCACTACCGCATCGTTGACGTCTCTTCGATAAAGGAACTGGCCAAGCGCTGGTACCCGAATGCTTATTCCAAGGCCCCGGAGAAGCTCGGCAATCACCGTGCCTTGGGTGACATTACCGATTCGATCAACGAGCTGCGTTACTACCGCGACGCCATCATGGTCACTCCCCCTGGACCATCCGTCGCTGAGGCGCGCACAGTACGTGACGAGCTCGTGCTTTACTCAGAGCCAAACCTGAAGCGGGATCAGGATTAGGCAAAACATAAAATCTGAGCTATAGTAAAACGCGTTGCCTGATGGCAATCCTTCGCTGAGGAAACTCGACATGGTGGGTATAGCTCAGTCGGTAGAGCGCCTGGTTGTGGTCCAGGAGGTCGCGGGTTCAAGCCCCGTTACTCACCCCACACAGATCCCTGTGAGCACGCTGCTGTTCACAGGGATCTTCTGCATGCACATTAGGGGTCGGTCAACAAAAGCCGTCTCAACTTCTTAAGCGCGCAAAGGCGATGCCTTAACTCGCTCTTGCTTGCCAGCCTGCACGTTCATAACACGGAGCAACATAGGCTCTATTGCTTGCTCTAGCTCTTCTAGTATGTGAGGGAATGCTGCCACGTACGTAGCAACTGCAGTAGATACCAGCCGCATGCCAGCAAGGTTCTTTAGTTGCTTTCTGCCAATCCAGTGAATGCCTGATTCTATGAGCGCCTGCCGCTCATCCCTATTATCCAGCTGAGCACCGTCCTGGGTAATAATTGCCGTATACCTGTTGTCCTTCATCCAAGAAAACAGTGGAAGGTCTAGGGTGCCGCCTAAATTCAGGTCATAGACATGATGAAACTCATAGTGTGGGAGGATCATTCGGAGCGGATCAATCAGAGGTTTGAATTCATTTTCGTCTATAAGAAATTTCATGCCGGCATCGGCTCTCTGAGACTCTTTACCTGCTCATGAAAAGAAACCGCGTCGTCGACGGCATCGACAGAAACCGAAGGGTAGAACGCTTCAATATCTTTTACTGAATAGTCTCCACCGGTGAGTAGGTTTGCGACATTCTGATACGGCACGCGAGTCCCTGTAATCGTAGGCCACCCTCCGAGGCGCCCATGATTGAGTTCAAGGTTAGGCCTTGGATGCTCAAAATCCACAACTTCATTTCCCTTGAAATTTTCAAATGGCCGAAAAATCTGGTCCAGTCGAAAAAGGTTATGCTGTCCTTTTTTACCAATCAGATCGATGATGTCACCGTCCGCAGTTTCAACGCTAATATCCTTGTCATGAACTCCAAATGCATATCGAGATGGATGATCAGTTAGATCCAGCTCTTTCAGCGCCTTAAAGGCTTTGCCGATACGCTGCAGTGAAACCTGGGACCGAAGAAAGACGACGGCGCGGACGGCTACAAGGTCCCGGAATGAATACAGCGGGGGCCGAAGCCGTCGAACCTCAGGTATGAGAAGGCCCTTGTTGCGCCATTCGCGCAGTTGATAAACGCTTGCTCCTGTAAGCGCTGATGTCAGATCTTCTGGGAAGCCCATATCACTCTCACCTCCTTTCCCACGGTCACTCCTTATTGTGCCATGGGATTCTTGAAAACCACGCGGACAAGCGTGGGGTAAGTACCAGTTTCTTTATTGGCTGGGGCTCGCAAACTCGATACCGTCACTCAAGACTAGTTCTACGCGATGATTAGTTGGGAAAGCCCTCCTGCGTTTGTGGACATCGAAGATCGGGTCAACACCCGACGTACCTATCCACCTCCGTGCGTGGGAGCGATTACGCTCATAATGACACTGCCACTGATGGTGTTACATTACGTACGATGATGACCTATGGCATGTAATATCTCTCACATGAGAGCTTTGGAGGTTGCTAGCTGTGTCCACGGACCACAACATGACCGATGGTGAAGACCAGGTCACCTACGGATTGGCTGAACTTTCGGAACGTTCCGGTGTTGCTGCACGTACCATCCGGTTTTACACTACCGAGGGACTGCTGGCGGCTCCAGACAAAGCTGGTCGCGATGCCGTCTATCATGCACAACACCTGGTGACGCTAGAGCTGATCCGCGAACTGCAGGGCCACGGTTTCGGCTTGGCCTCCATCAAGGAGCACTTGAACAGGATTCCCGCAGACTCCTCGCCGACCACCATTGCCATGCACTCGACCATGCTGGCACCGTGGCTGGCAGATCGTCCCGAAACCATCACGCGAGCCGAACTCGACGCCCGAACGGCCCGACCGCTCACGGATGAAGACATCGCGGTATTGCACAGCTTGGGCCTTCTCAAACGCCTCGACGATGATGACGGCACACAACGTTATGAAGTGGCGACCGCTTTGTTGTCGCTGGCAGTGGAGCTTATCGACATCGGTATCACGCCCGATGCTGCAAAAGAGCTGGCCTACACTATTGATGAGGCGGGCACCAGACTGACAGCAGAACTCGGTGACTTATATACCCGCCTGGTCCGGCCGGTTCTAGCCGACAAGCACTACAGTGACGACGACGTGGAACGCTTCGTCGCGCTCTTCAAGCCCGTCTCGATTGCTGCAGTCGCCCGCAGTTATGAACAAGCCCTATCTGACCTGAGAGTCCGAGAATCCGAAGCGGCTCAAGGACGCCGCGACGCCCGAAATAACACCACACCAGATTCAACTCAAGGAGCCTAAATGTCCATCGAATTGTCCGTAACCAACGGGGTTGGAACTGCCACGTTCAACCGCCCCGACGCCATGAACTCTATTACCGCCAAAGTACTCACCGAATGGGACGCCGGCGTACGAGAGCTCGCAAACAACCCCGAGGTCAAAGTCATTGTGTTGACCGGGGCCGGCCGTGCATTCAGCGCTGGACTGGATCTGAAGAATAGCTTCGACGGTGGCGACGATATGCCCTGGAGTAATGAAACGAATCCAGCCGTCCGTCTTGCCAAGGCGCTGCGCTACGGCACAGATTTCATCCGTACCATTGCCGGGGTAGCCCAGCCAACGATCGCCGCGGTCAACGGCTATGCAGTCGGTGCCGGGATGTCTTTTGCTGCCGCCTGCGATATTCGGCTGGCTTCCCCCGAAGCCGTGTTTTCCGCGCCGTTTATCAAACTGGGCATCTCTGGAGGTGACCTTGGTTTGTCGTGGTTTCTCCCCCGGATTATTGGACTGCCAAAAGCGACCGACCTGATTCTCAACGCCGGTCAATATGATGCCCAGCAAGCCCTGGAGGCCGGGCTTGTCACCTCTGTTGAGGAGGATGTGGTCGCGGCAGCCCAAACGATGGGTGAGCATATCGGAAGTCACGAGTCCTTTGCTGTGACGGCATCGAAGCGGCTGTTGGCCGCCTCGTTGAATGCGTCACTGGATTCGCACCTGGATGCCGAGCTGTCGGCTCAGACGTTGGGGTTCTTTACGGACACCGCCCAGAGCCTGGGCCGGTAAGGGACGGTGTCCGCGCGAGGCAGACTAGATGCCGGCGCCTTGCGAGCGTTTGGTGACCTCTTGTTCCAAAGCGGTCCCTTCGACATCTACGTTCGGCAGGATGCGGTCGATCCATTTCGGTAGCCACCATGCGGCTGGGCCCAGTAGGTGCAGGACCGATGGGACGAGCAGCAGCCGGACCACGAAGGCGTCGAGCAGCACGCCAACGGCAAGCGCCAGGCCGATCGAGGTGATCATCACGTCGTCGGTGAAGATGAAGCCTGCAAAGACCGAGATCATAATCAGTGCCGCGGCGGTCACCACGGCACGACCGGCGACCAAGCCTTTTCGTACCGCCACTTTGGGTTTGGCACCCTGTGCGTAGGCTTCACGCATGCCGGTCGCGGTAAACAGCTGGTAGTCCATGCCCAACCCGAACAGGATTCCCATAACCAGGATTGGCAGGAAGGTCAGGATTGGGCCGGTGCCGGTGAGGTCAAAGACGTCCCCGAGCCAACCCCATTGGAAGATGGCCACCACGACCCCCATGGTCGCCGCAAACGATCCGACGAAGCCCAAGGTGGCCACCAGCGGTAGCAACAGAGAGCGGAAGACCATGATCATCAACAACAGCGACAGGCCAATAACAACGCCGAGATAGACGGGCAGTGCATCGGCGACGACATCCGAAATATCGATGCTTGCAGCAGCGGCACCGGCAACCGAGAGTTCTACGTCGGCGACGTCGGTGTCGGCCAGTACTCCCCCGGCGCGCAGGTCGTGCACCAGATTTTCAGTCGCTTCCGAAGCCGGTCCACCGGTTGGAATGATGGCTAGCGCGATGACGTCGTGGGCCTCGTTCATGCCGGTTGGCACCGCGGTCTCAACATCGTCGCGTTGCGCCAGATGTTCAGCAACGGCGATTTGTTGATCGGTTGCTTCCCCTTCGGACAGATCAGACTCTGGGAGGTCAGCAAGCACCAGCAGCGGGCTGTTCATGCCTTCACCAAAGGACTCTTCGGTTTCCTGGTACGCCTGGTATGCGGTGGAATCAGCCGGCTCTTGTGAAGCATCCGGCAGGCCAAGGCGTAGCGACCCTACGGGCAGGGCAAGGAAGACCAGTGCAACCAGGGCGCCGACCGTTGCCAGGACAGCGTTGCCGGTCCGCATCCCGGTCGTCACTTTGTCTCCGTTGTATTGTTCCGGACGGGCCTTCGCGCGTCCTGCTGAGCGGCGCTCCTTTTTGGAAAGGATGCTGTAGCCGGTGACGGACAGCAGCGCAGGGGTCATGGTAACGGCCATGAGGGCGGCTACCAGCACACAGAAGGCAGCGACCGAACCCATCAGCCCCAGGAAGCCAACACCAGTAACGTTCAACGCCAGCAGCGCGATGACCACGGTGGCACCGGCGAAGACCACGGCGTTACCCGAGGTGCCATTCGCCAACGCGATGGAGTCAGTCACATCCATACCACTCTTAAGCTGCTGACGGTGACGATGCAGAATAAACAGTGAGTAGTCGATACCGACCGCCAAACCCAGCATCAGGCCAAGGATTGGCGTAATTGACATCATCTCGATAACGCCGGATAACGACATCGCGCCGGCGACGCCAATTCCGACACCGATCAGCGCGTTGAGCAACGGTAGTCCGGCACCGATAAACGTGCCCAGCATAACCAGCAGGACCACGGCGGCAACCAGCAGACCGATAACTTCGGCAGTTGAGAACATCGCGGGCATCTCGAAGCTGAGGTCCTGGGTTGGCAGGACTTCTACACCGTCGATATCGGCGTCAACGAGTGTTTCTGAAACAGCCGTCACCTGATCCATGTCAAGTGCTTGGGCTGCTTGTGGGAAGTTGATCACCATCAGGGCTGCACTGTTATCGTCAGAGACGGTTCCCATGCCATCCGCCAGATCCAGCATGGCCTGGGCACGGTCTAACTCGACCTCACCGTCTTCGACTTCTTGTCGTAATGAGTCCAGCTCTTCTTGGGCTTCGTCGAGTTCTGCACGACCGGCATCGATCTGTTCTTGCTGTGCGTCCAACTGCGGCTG
Organism: Yaniella soli; assembly: GCF_054782375.1. NCBI lineage: Bacteria > Bacillati > Actinomycetota > Actinomycetes > Micrococcales > Micrococcaceae > Yaniella > Yaniella soli. Next base: position 22,453 of record NZ_BAAGSP010000001.1, on the reverse strand, counting down.
CACAGCTTCGGCCATACCGGCTTGTTCTGCCTGTTCGGCGGCAGCATCAAGTTCATCTTGACCGGCCTGGAGTTCTTCTCGGGCGGCGTCTAACTCTTCCTGACCAGATTCCAGCTGATCCAAACCATCGGTGAGTTCTTGGCGGCCCGATTCCATATCTGATCGGTTTGCCTCGACTTCATTGGCGGCTTCGAAAGGATCCGTTACCGAGGTGACAATGTCGTGTTCTTCAACTTCGGTCCCCAACTCGGCGATGGCATCCTGCTGCTCGTCGGTAAAGGCTTCGCCGTCTTCGGTGCGGATGACGACATTGGCGCTACCGCCAGAACCGTCGTCAAGCTCTTCGGTCATCCGATCGGCGACCTCGGTGGTTTCTAAATCGGGCATGCTGATTTGGTCGGTGAGTTGACCGCCAAAGGTCAGAAATGAGCCGATCGCAACCGCCAATATCGCCAGCCAGGCGAAGATCACGGTTTTGGCTCGACGAGCACTGAACATGCCCAGCCGGTAGAGCAGTTTTGCCATGGAAGGACTCCTGAATCCTGAGCGGGTCGGGTCGACGAAAATGTGCAGCACGAAACGGACCCGTGGAGGTTTGTACCTCCTCTACGATAAACAATACGCTGCGTCTCGCAAAACCCGTGACCCTAATTACCGGACAATTGTGTCCAAATCCACACGACTTTGTTGGCTGAGGCTTTAACGACCGACCCCGTCGACTACGACGTCGACCAGCGCATCAAACCACTCAGGTTCAGGTGTCACCCCAGAAATCAGCCGCAAGATAATCGGATAGACCAGTGCGCCGAAGGCTGCTGACAGGTCTGCATCCTTGCGTAGGCCGCCACGGTCTGCCTCTGCCGCAAGCCGCTTATACGGTACGGCGGTGAGTTCCAGGCTGTTCTGGGTCAAATAATCTTCGAAGTTCACTTCTTCGACGATGGCCGCTGAAATCAGCGAGCGTGCCAAGGAGACGCTCTGAGCGTTAAAGACACTGTCCCGAAGCACCTGGACCCACTGCCGCAGATCATCTCCGAGGTGACCGGTGTCTTGGACTTCACCGATGTGCATTTTGACGTGACCGGCCAGAATGGCCTCTAACAGCACGGAGGCTTTGGTCGACCACCAGCGATAGATGGTCTGTTTGCCGACGCCGGCTTCAGCAGCGATGCCTTCGATCGTCAGGGATTCATAGTCTTGGTGTTGTTCCTCAAGGAGCCGGGCCACAGCATTCAGCACAGCTTGGTGTGAGGTCGTGCTGCGTGGCCGTCCGCGCGGTGATTTCTCAGGTGCTGGAGTCACAGCGTCCATCGTAGTTCTTTCCTCCCAAGGGCCGTGGTGATATAGGCACTATAGCGGCAATCGTGCATTGTACTCGTTGGTGTGGCATCTTCGGATTCGGTAATGTCAGTACATGAGGCCAAACATAGATCGGTGCTACAGGCGCCGAAGCATGGCAAGAAATTCTGAGACTTTAAGGAGACACCTGTGTCGATCGTGGTTATTAACGCGCTGAGCGTTCCAGCAGGTCAAGGTAGCGAACTCGAAGCACGTTTTGCAGCACGCAAACATGCCGTGGATCAAGCCCCAGGTTTTGAAGGATTCAACCTGCTGCGTCCCACCGGTGACAACGAGCAATACTTCGTCTACACCCAGTGGGCGTCACGGGAAGATTACGAAAGCTGGCGTGATTCTCGCGACAATGCTGCGACGCATGCTTCTGAAGACGGCAAGCCTCGTCAGCCGGTTGCAACGGGTGCCGAATTGCTCGAGTTCGATATCGTGGAGTTGTAATTGGCCACCGAGGGAAAGATTTTACCGATCGTCATTCATGGCGATCCCGTCCTGCATAACCGTGCGGCAGAGGTTGAAGAAATCAACGACGACATCCGCCAGTTAGTCGCCGATATGCACGTCACCCAGGAAGCAGCACGCGGTGTTGGGCTTGCTGCCCCACAGGTTGGCGTTGGGCTCCGCATCTTTACCTGGGAGTTTGAGGACACCGGCGATGCACCGACCACCGGTGAAGTGCTCAACCCGGTACTGACGCTGTTAGGCAAGGTGTCGCAAGAGGACCCTGATCCGGAAAGTGAAACGGAAGGCTGCCTGTCGGTGCCTGCCCTGTCCTATCCGTTGAAGCGTTCGGATCACGTGCGACTCCAGGGATTTGACGTCGGCGGTCACGAGATCGATTTTGAGGCCACGGGCTGGTTTGCTCGGATTTTGCAGCACGAGTTTGATCACCTCAATGCCACGCTGTACGTGAACCGACTCAATCCTCGCTGGGCCAAGCGTTGGAAAAAGGAACTGCGCAAGCAAGGTTGGACGACCGCAGGCAACACTTGGATGCCCGGTGAAGATTCCGATCCATTTGGTCACGATGATGACGAAGCGGTCGAAACCTCAAACTAATCAGAATAATGAAACGCCGTGGCCGCTGCAGCAGATTGCTGTAGCGGCCACGGCGTTTGATGCGCTAGGCCCGAAGGACTAGTGCACTATGGTTGCTAGTTTTTTGGGAAGACCTGCAGGTTCTCCCCCGCCAAAGTTTCTACCGCACGCACAACCTGGGTTGAGTAGCCGTATTCGTTGTCGTACCAGACGTAGAGCACCAGGCTGGAGCCCTTGGAACCTTCGTTGACGATCGTGGCCAGACCATCGACGACGCCGGCGCGGTTGGAACCAACAAAATCGTTGGAGACGGCGTCGTGCGAGTAAATGTAGTCGATCTGTTTGCTCAGGTCACCGGTCAAGGATTCCTGACGCAGACGGGCGTTGATCTCTTCTTTCGACGTTTCCCCGTCGAGTTCCAACTTCAAGATCGCCATGGACACGTTGGGCACCGGCACACGGATGGCGTTACCCGACAGTTTGCCGGCGAGTTCCGGCAAGGCCTTGGCCACGGCGGTAGCTGCACCGGTCTCGGTGAGCACCATGTTCAGACCCGCTGCACGTCCACGGCGTGAACCCTTGTGGAAGTTATCGATGAGGTTCTGGTCGTTGGTGTAGGCGTGCACGGTTTCGACGTGACCGTGGTGAATACCGTATTCATCATTGATGACCTTCAACACCGGGGTGATGGCGTTGGTGGTACAGGATGCAGCAGAGATGATGGTGTCGTCTTCGGTGATGTCATCGGAGTTCACGCCAAAGACGATGTTCTTCAAATCGCCTTTTCCAGGGGCCGTCAAAATAACTTTGGATGTGCCCTTGGCCTCCAGGTGCTGACCCAGACCTTTTTCGTCACGCCATACACCGGTGTTATCTACAACAATTGCATTGTTGATGCCGTATTCGGTGTAGTCGATCGATGCCGGATCGGAGGCGTAGATGATCTGAATCTTCGTGCCGTTGGCGGTAATGGTGTTTGCTTCTTCATCGACTTCAATGGTGCCGTTGAATGCACCGTGTACCGAGTCGCGACGCAGCAGTGAGGCACGTTTGGTGATGTCGTCATCGGAGTTTCGACGGACCACAATCGCCCGAAGACGTAGCGTGGTGCCGCCACCGGCGTGGTCGAGCAAGATACGAGCCAACAGACGGCCGATTCGTCCAAAACCATAGAGCACCACATCGGTGGTGTCGCCGAGGCCTTCGCCGTTTTTGTCGACGATATCTGCGAGTTCGGTACGAACAAATGTTTTCGCGTCGCCACCGACGTCACGGAATTTCTTCACCATTCGAGCCAAATCCACAGAGCCAGCGCCAAGGTTCAGGTCTGACATCGCCTGCACAATGGCGAAAGAGTCGTCTACCGGAAGCGTTGATTCATCAACCTGGCGAGCGAAGCGGTGCGCCTTGAGAATATCGACGACCGACTGGTGCACGAGACTACGACCATAAATGGACGTCACGACATTGTTATTGCGGTACAACGACCCAATGAGCGGAACCATTTGCTCTGCCAACTGCTCGCGTTCGCTCCACTGTTGTAGAGTCTGACGCGTGCTGGCGGTGATATCTGCCACGTTGTGGTCCTTTTCTGCATAGTGTGCGATTGGCGGAGCAGCCAACCTATGAAAACATTCTCATCTTAGCGTTTCAGGGCAAAGGATACCTATACACTAAGCCGGTGCAAAGTCGTGCCGCTACCGGCGAAGCAACGGCAGCTCGTCACTGGTGGTGTACACGGGCTCGTCTGGACAATTGGTCAGCACATCACGGATCGCGGCGTATTCGGCTTGTGTCACCCAGAGCTCGTATTTGGCTTTGACGGCGGTTTGAACGGCAACATATTCGCACCGAAAATCTGTGTTGGGTGGCAGCCACGTGGCCGCATCGCCATCCGATTTTTGTTGGTTCGCGGGGCCATCGACGGCCAAGAGGTTCAACGGATCATTGGCAAAGCGCTCCCGTTGCTCCTCCGAGAGCTGTTGGGCGCCTTTTTGCCAGGCATCAGAGAGGGCCACGACGTGATCGATCTGGACTTCTTGCGACGTTTCAGCACCGCGCATGAAATCAATCGCGGTTGCAGTAAACGGATCCTGCAGCACACCGGTCAGCACAGTACACCCATCATCGTCGTGGATGACGCTTTCTAAATCTCGGCTGAGTATGTCGTTTCGACCGTCACAACCGTTGCCGTCGGGGTCCAACCAGCCATCGCCAAACTCGTCACGACTATACCCGGTTTGTGGTGCGCGTCCTTTGATTTCCAGGGTTTCTAGTTGCTCTGCGGCGCTGCCGGCTTGGGGCACATAGTCTTCTTCGGCGGGGAAGACAAAAGTGGCGATCAGATAGATGCCGATGACGACCAGTGCGATGGGCAATGGGAGCTTGGCGAGCTGTGAGGTTTTGCGGCGACGCTGCTGAGACAATGGTTTCTTTCAAAGAGCTGACGTGGGACGGGATGGAGTGCTATAAGCCGGATTCTGTGAGCGCACAATTATGAGTCGTGCGCTTGATGATCATCTATCTGGTCGCCGCGTTACCGCGGGACTCAAGCGATCAACCCGAACACTGGGCGGGCAGCCTCATAACGTGTTCTGCTTGATCTTGCACCGGATGGGGTTTACCGAGCCGGGCGCGTCGCCACGCCCGCTGGTGGTCTCTTACTCCACCCTTTCACCCTTACCCCAGCAAGTGGGGCGGTCTACTTTCTGTGGCACTAGCCTGCGGATTGCTCCGAGTGGGTGTTACCCACCATCCTGCCCTGTGGTGTCCGGACTTTCCTCGACGTGTGGTCGCGATCATCCGCAACTCCATCCCGAAATTCTCATTTTAGCGAAGATTGTCCAGCCGCAGTAATCGGAGCTACTACACTCAAACTTATGCTGATTTTGTTGCCCCCTTCCGAAGCCAAAACCCCGCCACACCACGGAGCCCCACTCGCGTTTAATGACCTCGTTTTTCCGGAACTCTCTGGCGAGCGGCGCACGATGATTCAAGAGCTTCAGGTTGTGTCGAGTCTGGGCAACGCTCACGAGGTACTAAAAGTCGGCAAAACTCTCACGGAACAGATCGAAGCAAATCAGCATATTCTTGACGCACCGGCCGCACCCGCTTGGCAGGTATATACCGGTGTTCTGTTTGACGCTCTGGATTACGGCACGCTTGAGAACGTAGACCCCGACGTTACGCTAGTATTCTCAGCGCTGTTTGGCGTCACGCGGTTAGCTGATGCGATCCCGAATTATCGCTTCCCGGCGACGGCCAAACTGCCGGGCATTGGCAATGTGGGCACGTGGTGGCGTGAGCGGCTCACGTCGGAGCTGGACGAATACGTGACCGGTCCGATTATTGATTGTCGTTCGAGCCCGTATAGAACGTTTTGGAAGCCCCGGTCGTTTCGAACCGTCACGGTTGATGTGTTCCAGTATGTCAATGGTGAACTCAAGACGGTCTCGCATTGGGCCAAACAGACTCGTGGTTTTGTGGCACGGCACTTGCTACAACAACACGCGAAGCAACCTATCGCCTCATTAGAGCAGGCTGCAGAATCTGTGAGTGAAATCTATGAGACCGAGCTCGTCCCGCCGACTGAACGCACAGCAGGTTCACTGCGCATCGTGTTGAGCTGATCAGTTCCGCACCAGAATCGCACCGGTATCTGGGCAATAGGTTAGCTCGTTGGCTGGTTGTTTTTGGATCTCAGCCAGTTCCGCTGGCGCAATCGGGACACCGGCACCGGATAGACCATCGGGCTGGAGTTGCATTACGCCGGTGCCGTGGTTTTGGTCGCGGATTTGTTCATACTCGGCCACGAGGTCGGCCGGTAGATCCTCAACCAGTACGGAGCGTTCAGCGGTGAGCTCTTTTCCTTGTTTGGACAGTTGTTGGCCCTGCTCATTAAGGGTCGTGATGCGCGCATTGACGGCTTGTTCCGCGTTGACAATTGCCGTTTTAGCCTGCTCGAGGCTGTGCTGCGCCTCTTCGAGGGCTTGTTCGGCTTGGAGCTGTTCCTCTTCGAGTTTGCCGATGCGGATCGTCAGCTCCGCAATTTCCTTGGTCACGCCCGGGACATCACGTGAGGAAACTTCATCAGCATCCATCTGCGACTGCATCCTGTTGCGTCGCGTGGTGGTCTCTTGCACAACTTTTGCGGCCTCGTCGACCACCGTCTGTCGTTGAGCTACCTGGGTTTCTTGCGCCTTTGCGCGTTCGACCGCTGAGGCTCCTTCGCGCCGCAGGCCTGCAAGCTGTTCGTCCTGACGGATCTCACTTAGCTGTGTACGCAACGGTGCAAGTTGATTGTCCAAAGACTGCAGATCAAGCAGTTGGTACTGCTGTTCGGTGGTTGCGGTGATGCTCATAAAAAATTAATCCGTTTCGTCGTGAGTTGTTGTCGCGTTGTCCCCGGAGGTCAAAATGAAGTCCCAGGGATCGGTATTGATGGCCGATACAGCCGAAGTGATGCTAAACCCTTCATCAGCCAGGGCTCGCTCTAGGGCGTTTGCACCGGCTGGCAGCCAGAGCCACTCCGAGGCGAAATGTGACACGTCAATTAAATAGGGACGATCAGATCCCATCATGGCTTGTTCTCGAGCTTCGGATGCGGGATGGTGTCGCAGATCTGCGGTGATGTAGACATCGGCTTCATGGTCACGGACGTACTCGAATAAGCTGTCGCCCGCTCCCCCAGTGATCGCAACTTTCGAGACGATACCGTCGGGGTCCCCCGCGACACGAACGCCGCCGGCTACAGCAGGCAAAGCGCCGTAGACCCGTGTCGCAAACTCTTCCAAGCGCATGGCGCTGGGCAGCGTACCGACTCGACCGATACCTTCTTCGGTCAGGCCATCCTGCGCGGCGGCCAGTGGCACCGTGTTCTCTAGCCCAAGAATTTCCGCTAGGACATCTGAAACACCACCCACCGCCGAATCTGCGTTGGTGTGTGCGGTGATCAACGCGCACGATTGCTCCACCAGCGTGTGTAGTACTTTGCCCTTAAACGTAGAGGCGGCCATGGAGGTCACCGGCCGCAAGAAGAGTGGGTGGTGGGTAATGACGAGATCCGCACCAGACGCAACCGCTTCATTGGCAACTACTTGCACCGGGTCTACGGCCCAATGGATGCGTTGGATGATCTGCTCGGGGCGACCGGCCACGATGCCAGAGGCGTCCCAACCCTCCTGCAAACCCAATGGCCATAGAGACTCCATGGCACTGACGACCTGGGAAAGTGTGGGATGTACGGCTGGTTCTTCTGGTGTGTACGCGGATGCCATGTCACCCATTGTGCCTGGTGAACGCACTGAAATCACTGTTTAACGTTCCGCACGCGCCACCAGGGAATAGTAACGGTTAGGTAACACCCAGAGCAAATACAGCAAATTATGAGGTTTTGCTCGAATCGCTGCAATGCTGCGGATCAATAACTGAAACAGCGCCGACACGACCACTTAAGCGTTTCATCAGGTTGCGTTTTGATAACAGGAATGTCACGGTTAATAACGATCTGATAACGGAACGTGCTGGAGGCAGCTTGTTCCAAACAGAAACCGGAAATCCTTCCACTTCGTTTTTGAGGGAACTACTATGACCTACACCACTCGCCGAGCACGCATCGAAGCCGAAAAAGCCGAACTGATTGCACTGCGGTCACGTCGGAACAAGAAATTCTCGATGGGAATCGCTGGCCTCGCAACCGCTGCAAGCGCGTCCATCTTCGGTATGGCCCCTGCCAATGCTGCTATTGAAGATGTCCCAGCACAGTCGAGCACCACTTCAAGCTCAACCACAAGCTCCGCTGGCACCTACACCGTACAAGCCGGTGACACGCTGTCATCCATCGCCAATGCCCAGGGCGTTTCACTCAATGACCTCATGAATGCTAACGGCCTGTCGGCATCATCGATCATCTACCCGGGTGATCAGCTACAACTCAGCGGCGGTGGCTCGGCAACCACTTCGACCGCAAGCACCAGCGATAGTGGCACCGGCGATTCAACCGGTATCCAGACCGCTTCGACTACCTCAGCGACCTCATCGAGCGGCCATGCCGCAGCCGATGCAGCCGTCGATATCGTCAACTCCGGTGTGAGCTACCAGTACGGCGCAACCGGCCCAAGCGCTTATGACTGCTCCGGTCTCACCAGCGCGGCATTTGCTCAAGCAGGCATCGATCTGCCACGCACTTCCAGCGCCCAGTACAGCGGTGGCCAGAAGGTTTCGCTGGACAACTTGCAGGCCGGTGACCTCGTCTTCTGGTCCAGCAACGGCTCCGCATCGGGTATCTACCATGTTGCCGTCTACGTTGGCGACGGCCAGATCGCCCAGGCCCGCAATCCACAGTCCGGTGTGAGCATCGATTCGCTGGATTCCTACAGCCAGCACTCCCCACCACTGAACACTGCAGCACGCTACTAAACACAGCAGCGTCGTAGAAGCTTCGCGGTGGCACCGAATATTGGTGCCACCGCGAGCTGTTTTAAACCCCAACTCCACACGCACCGAACAGGTTCTGGCACAGGCGGCATCCGTTTGCTATACCTGGAGCATGACTACACAAGCCACAGCCTTGCTCACCCCGTCCACCGGTGCACCTTTTGAACGCGGTAGCATTACCCGTCGCTCATTGAATAGCGATGACGTGCTGATCGAAATCGCCTACGCCGGTATCTGTCACTCAGATATTCACAACGTCCGAGACGAATGGGCACCCGGCATATATCCGATGGTTCCCGGACACGAAATCGCCGGGATCGTCACCGAAGTCGGATCAGACGTCACCAAATTCAAGGTCGGGGATCGTGCCGGGGTCGGCTGCTTCGTTGACTCGTGTGGCACCTGCGGCCCTTGTCGTGCTGGAGAAGAACAGTTCTGCGAACAGGGCGCAGTGATGACCTATAACTCCACTGACTATGACGGCGACGTCACCTACGGTGGCTATTCAACCCATATCGTGGTGAAACAAGACTACGTGCTGCACATCCCTGACTCGCTTGCACTGGACTCGGCCGCTCCCCTGTTATGCGCTGGCATTACGACCTATTCACCCCTTCGCCACTGGAACGCCGGACCCGAATCCAAAGTCGCGGTGATCGGCATGGGCGGACTCGGACACATGGCTGTCCAATATGCTCACGCAATGGGCTCGCATGTCACTGTCATCTCCCAGACACGTGCCAAAGAAGAAGACGGCAAACGTTTTGGCGCCGACGACTACCGGGCTATGAATGAAGAGGGCACGCTCAAAGCCCTTCGCGACAGCTTCGACCTGATCATCAATACGGTCTCTGCAGACATTGATCTCAATGCCATGCTCAAAACGCTGAAACTTGATGGCACGTTGGTTTTCGTCGGTCTGCCGGAAAACCGTCAAGATTTCACCGTGTTCTCGTTGACAGCACAGCGCCGCTCATTGGCCGGGTCAAACATCGGCGGTATCCGCGAAACCCAGGAAATGCTGGATTTCTCAGCGGAGCACGGGATCACTTCACAGGTGGAAGTCATCGACGCTGACCAGGTCGATGAGGCCTATGAGCGGGTTGTGAACTCAGATGTGCGGTATCGGTTCGTGATCGATGTCGCGACGATCTAATACACAACGCGCGAAGACGTCTTGAGATTGGGCACGATGAACAACGACTTTGCACTTGATGCCGTAGCTGCTGGTCTCCCAGCTGCCCGGTTGATTCCGGAGCTGTTGGCTGGTGGCCGCCACGGTGATGCACCATTGCGGGGCGTGGTCGTTGCGCCACCGGGTACAGGGAAGACCACCGTGGTGCCACCGACACTGGCCAATCGATTGCGGCAACAATCCCGCGACGGCAAAATTGTCGTGACCCAGCCGCGCCGAATGGCCGCCCGCGCTGCCGCTCGACGACTCGCCCAACTCACCGGCACGCAGCTCGGCCGAGAAGTCGGCTACACCGTACGCGGCGACGCGAAAACCTCCGATGCGACACGCGTGGAGTTCCTGACCACCGGCGTGCTGCTACGTCGGCTGATCAGTAATCCCGAAGCCACCGGTGTCTGTGCGGTCGTGCTCGATGAAGTGCACGAACGCCAGCTAGATACCGACATGACCTTTGCGATGGTCCAACAGCTCGGCCAGTTGCGCGATAGCACGGATCCGCTGGATATCGTGGTGATGTCTGCCACCCTGAACGCCCAATTCTGGATTGAACTCCTGCAGGACGATGACGAGCCAGCACAGCTGTTTGAAGTCGAAGCCGCCCACTATCCGCTGCGCGAGCAGTGGGCGCCTTTGCCCGGCACCCAACGAGCGCTCGATGCCCGCGGCGTCACTCGCGAATTCCTCCACCACGTGGCCACCACGGTTCACACTACGGCGGCGGCCGAACGGCACGGTGACGTGCTCGTGTTCCTACCAGGCGCCCGCGAAATCAATGTCGTTGCCCAACAGTTGCGCGATCTACTCCCCGACAACGCAGCAACCGAAGTGGTCACGTTGCTTGGCTCTACACCGTCCACCGAGCAGGACCGCATCTTGAGTCCGCGAGACACAGCTCGAGGCCAACGCATCGTGCTAGCAACCAACGTGGCTGAATCTGCGTTGACCGTGCCCGGCGTACGCACCGTGGTCGATGCAGGGTTGGATCGCCAGTCACGCCTGGATACCGGTCGGGGAATCGCCGGGCTGGTCACCGTTGGCGCTGCCAAATCCTCGATGGCACAGCGCGCCGGGCGTGCCGCTCGTGAAGCGCCTGGTCTCGTCGTGCGATGCCTTGGTGACGCCGACTTTGCCGCTCGACCAGCGCATGCACCCGCAGAGATTCGTACCGCCGATCTGACCCAAACGGTGCTCGATCTGGCGTGTTGGGGTGCCGCCGACGGGTCCGGTCTTCGACTGCCAGAACCCATGCCAGCTCGAACCTTCGCCACGGCCGTCGACGTGCTCACCCAGCTAGGTGCCCTCGATGGAAATCATCCCAGCCCCAACGTCACCGAGCTAGGACGCAAACTCGCACAACTACCGGTGGATCCGCGACTAGGCCGGGCGCTTTATGACGGGGCGGAATTCGTGGGGCCACGATTGGCTGCCCAGACGGTCGCCGCCCTCGCATCAGATCAGCGAGCTGACGGCGCTGATCTTGGCAAGCTCTTACGCCAATTGCGCACCGAGAAACCGAAACGGTGGGTCGACGACGCTGCACGGTTGTTACGAGCCCTGGCCCGCGACACTCGAGACCAGGGCCCAACGGATCCGATCGATGTGGGCATGGTGGCCGCGTTGGCCTATCCGCAACAGATCGCCCGGCGTCGCCAAACCCAAGCACAACAGCATGCTGGCAGCGAATACCTGCTCGCGTCAGGCACCGCAGCGGTCTTACCGCGTGGTTCGTTGCTGGAAGGTGTCCAGTGGCTAGCGATTGCCGATATCACCCTGCACGGTGAGCGTGCGATCATCCGGGCGGCAGCAGAAATCGATCAGGACTACGCCGAACTGGCAGCGGGCTCATTGCTCACCGAATATACCGAGGCACGTTTCGTCAACGGCAAGGTTTCGGCACGTACGGTGAAACGGCTCGGAGCCATTGAGCTGTCATCAACACCCGTCAAACCAACCGTCGAGCACACGCGTGATGCAGTTGCAGCCGACATGCAGCGCACCGGCATCCTGCAGTTCTTCAATATCGACCCGGGTGCGCAACAGCATGCGTCTTTCCTTGCGCTGCGGGCTCGCATGGGGTTGCTGCATCGCGTATTCGGAGCACCCTGGCCGGACGTGTCGGATGGTGCACTCACCGAGCGACTACACGACTGGTTGACACCTGAGATTGAGCAGTTGGCTCGCGGTACTCGAACCGAACGCATCGATCTGACGTCTGCCCTGCGGCGGCTCTTGCCTTGGCCAGAGGCCGCACGGCTCGATGAGATGGCACCCGAGCGGATTGCTGTGCCCTCGGGGTCGAATGTGCGACTCGACTGGCCTCCACCCGAGTCGCACACAGACGATGAGATTGCTTCGCCGGTGTTGGCAGTAAAGCTGCAAGAATGCTTTGGCTGGACCGCTTCTCCAACGGTGGCTGACGGGCGTGTCCCGATCGTGCTGCACCTGCTATCACCGGCTCGTAGACCACTTGCGGTCACCGCTGACTTGGCGAACTTCCGGGAGCACGTCTACCCTCAGGTGCGTGCTGAAAATCGTGGCCGGTATGTGAAACATCCCTGGCCCGACGATCCGTTCAGTGCTGTCGCCACAGCGAAAACGAACCGAGCGCTGCGCGGTGAACAATCGCGGCGAAAGCGCTGAGCGTGCCAGACTGGCACCATGACGAATACATCACAACAGTTGATAGACGAGATCGTCCGTCTGGCAGCGGCACACGATCTCACGATCGATCAGTCCACGGTTGCGGTCAACGAACTCGGGTTAGATTTTCGTGTCGCCATTGCGCGTACTGATACCGGTGACCAGTGGGTGTTGCGCATCCCTCGTCACGCCGACGTCACCACACGAGCTGAGGTGGAGGGGCGACTGCTACGTCTCGTGGCTGGGCACTTAGACGTAGCGGTTCCGGACTGGCACATCCAAACCTCCGAACTCATCGCATATCCCCTGTTGCCCGGTACGCCCGGGCTCGAACTCGATGCCCGAAGCGAGCCGCAGTGGCACGCGGATGTGTCCAGTACTGCATTTGCCTCAACTCTTGGCAACATGTTGGCCCAGCTGCACAGCATCGACGTTGAACAGGCGCGGTCGACCGGTGTTCAGGTCCGCTCACCCGCTGAGGTACGCGAAGGCTGGCGCGAGGACATTGCCACAGTGGCTGCAGAGTTCAAGATCGCACCGGGCCTGTTGGATCGCTGGAACGCATGGTTGAGCGATGACAGCTACTGGCCGACTCACTCTGTGCCGACCCACGGCGAGGTGTATCCGGGGCACACCTTGGTTATCGATAACCGGGTGACGGCCGTTATTGATTGGACGACGGCAGAAGTCGGCGATCCAGCTCGCGATTTTGTCTTTCACCACGCCACCGCTTCAACTACGGCGTTCAACCTCACGGTCCAGCGGTACATCGACGGCGGGGGCAGCGTGTGGCCAAAATTTGGTGAGCACTGTGCTCACAGGTACTCAGCCAGCCCCGTCAGCTACGGCCTCTACGCGCTGACCACAGGCGACGAGGAACACCGTACCGCCGCCGCGGCACAGTTGAATCCTTCAGAAGCTAGCTGATGAGACGTCGCGTTCCAGCCAATGAGCAGTGACTCCACGAGATCTTGAGGACACCGTGATAGTCAGGTCTTCCGATCCAATCAGCCATGATTCACTGTAGGTGATGACTTTGCCAGCGTCGTAGGGACAACGCACCTTGGATACCGATGTATTCACAGAATTTCACTGGACCGTTCGACATCCCTCTGAGAGATTCACTCCGAATGTAGCCCTGCACGGTGTGCCAAAATCGCAAGTTCAGTGCGATCACGAGCATCAAGCTTGGTGAGGATTCGACTAACATATGTTCGAACCGTGGCCGGGCTCAGAAATAATGACGCCGCAATTTCGCTGTTCGTCGCCCCTTGAGCAACATGGCCCAGGATATCCATTTCACGTTCGGTCAGGTCACTCAGATCTACATACTCCACATGATCGGTAGCCGGTTGTGACGCGACGGCCTCCATGAGCTTGCGAGTGATCTGTGGTGACAACAGATTACCTCCATCAGCCACCGTATGGATGGCTTTTCGCAGTTCGTATGCTCCAGCATCCTTGAGCAAATATCCAGCAGCGCCTGCCTTGACGGCATCGACAATATCCTCATCGTCATCGAACGTCGTCAGGATCACGACGCGAACACCGTCTAGCTCAGCCTCCTGGCTCATCTGATGGGTTGCCGCAATTCCATCGAATACCGGCATGCGGATGTCCATGAGCATGACATCTGGCCGATGGACTCGTGCCGCGGTGATAGCCTGCTGTCCGTCACTGGCCTCAGCGGCTACGAATATTTCAGGGTCCAAACTCAACAGGGTTCGCAAGCCGGCACGCACCAGATCCTGATCATCTACCAACACCACAGAAATCATGACTCCTCCTGCCGTTGGACCGGTAGTGCGGCGTGCACGATGAAACCTTGGGCGTCATGCAGTGCGGTCAGCCAGCCTCCTAAGAGAGCGGCACGCTCAGCCATCCCGTTGATGCCCGCACCGGATGCTGCATTCGCTGTCGCGTCACGTGCCGGACCCTCGTCAAAGACGGTCACCGTTAGCATGTCTTGTTCTTGGTGGATCCTTACGACCGCTGCTGTCGCTTCTGAATGTCGCAGCACGTTAGTCAATGCTTCTTGCACAATACGGTAAATCGCGGTCTGGACTGACAATGATAGGGAACGTTCGTTGATCTGTGGATCAATATCCATCTTAACATCCAAGGGAATGGATTGCGTGATGTGTTCCCGCAATGCGGTCAACGTCGTGACAGTACGATGCCGTTGACGTCTACGAAGCATTTTGACCGTCTGCCGTAGTTCCGACAGCATTTGCGAACTCGTCTTGGTGACGACCTCCAACGCATCTTGGGCTTCCTGTGGGTCGTGATCCACCGTTTGTCGGGCAACATCTGCGTACATGGACACCACGGTGGCTTGATGGCCCAAAGTATCGTGTAGGTCGCGTGCAATGTTCGCACGTTCGGCCGCGAGCGCCGCATGTGAACGGCTGCGTTCTTCGCGGGCCGTTGACTCGACCAAGCGAGCCGTACTGTATTGCAGTTCACATCGTAAGCGAAGAGTGACTCCCAGCGCAATGGCGGCTGCCATCAAACCGACCTCACCGGCAAGCTCGTAGCCGATGATCCGATCTAGATCCTGACCTTGTGCGATACGGACCACGTAGCTGATGGTCAACAGTGCCGTTGCAGCCATCACTGGCCACAAAACACGTCGAAATTCAGCGGCGCTCAGCAGTGCGGCAGCGGTTGGGATGCTCAGCCCGACAGCTGGATAACCAGCCATGTAGTAGGCCAACAGAGTGATGACCGTGACCCATAAGACGACCAATGGATAACTGCGACGGACCAGTAGCAACGCGCCCAGACCAAATGCCCAAAAATAGGCGATGGCATCAGGTGGCTGATCACTTGCTTGGTCCGCGGTGATCATCCACGACACCGCGAGAAACACGACAAAACCCAGCAGCGCATCCCCGAGGGAGGCGCGCAACTTGAGCAGCCGAGCTTTCACCATGTACCCAAGTCTATGAACTCAGGCTGTCAGGCGCTATCGCTTCCAAGCGACTCCGATTGTCGCTTCCTGATGACCTCGAGACACCACCGGAGACGGATGTGCGACATATGGCTCGATTCGTAGCGTGAGGGGTATGAATACAACACCAAATCAAGGACTCGGCCTCCCGTGGTGGGCGATCATCGGTCTAGCATTATTGGCGGTTCCACGAGTCGTTCTCCACGATCTACACCTGATTGACGAAGGCACATGGCTTAATGCGCTGTTTGTTTGGGTCCCACCGATCGTCTGGATCACCGTGGTCGTCGCCAAACGCATCCCCCGCCCGTTCGTGGCATTACTGTCGGTCGGGGTGGTCTACGGCCTTTTGCTTGCCGGCGGACATCTGCTGTTTTGGGATCAAGCGTTCCCTGCAGGCAACCCTCAGCTTGGCGGAAACCTCGCAGATATCGACCCTGTCGCGCAGTCTCTCATTTTCAAAACATTTGCTACCTTTAGCAGTGGCGTGACAGGAACCCTGGTGGGGGTCATCTGCGGACTCATCGCAACCGGTCTGAGTAAGCTCATCTACCGTTCCCCACACACCGGAGGAAGTTCCACATGAGCTCACCGGTCAAACGAGAGTCTGAACCAGTTCAACAAACACTCCGATAGCGCGACGCACCTCATTCAGGTTGAGCATCAAGCTTATGGCAAGAAACTGTCATTCTGAGGGAATAATTCCCTCAAGCTCAGTCAAGAACCCCTGGAGCACTGGTCCATTCGTCTGTGCACCTGCTTCTCCCTCGGTATAGAACAGCGACACGGCCAGATCTCCGTGGGTTGCCATAATCCAGGTATGGGCAAGATCTTCTCCGTCCTCGACGTATTGGGCAGTACCGGTCTTGGCAAGGACCGGAGCACCCGGTACATCTTGCAGAATCGGTACGGTGCCTGTCTCTACCGGTCCGGACATGAGCTCGGCCAGTGTGGCCGCTTCGTCTTCGGTCAGCGGTTCATTACCCAGCAGGTTCTCGTTCTCAGAAGGATCCACCGATGGCTCGCTCATCAGCACCGGTGTGACGGTCTCACCGGCAGCAATTGATGCGGCGACGGTGGCCATGCCCAGCGGGGAGGCTTCTACAACACCCTGACCGAAGAGACCGGCAGCGTGCTGTCCATCGTCAACGTCAGTCGGTACCGAACCGAGGAACGCGCCGTCGAATCCGACGACGGGCTCTTCGACCAGACCAAGGGCTGTCGCAGCATCATGTTCTTGTTGTGGTGAAATCTCGTCCCACTGATTGACGAAGACGGTATTGCAGGATTGAGCGATCGCATCGGCCAGGGTGATCTCCCCGAGGAAGGCCGTCGGATAGCCGTCAAAGTTTGAAATCTCGGTGCCACCAATGTTGGTGGTCTCGGGGCACGTCACGGTTGATTCGGGTGTCGCACCATTGCGCAGCATGGCCAGAGCCGTCACCATTTTGAATGTGGAGCCGGGAGGATAGGCGCCAGACATCGCCAGTGGCCAGCTCGTCTCGGCAGGGCCGTCGGCAGCTGCCAGAATATGGCCGTCCGATGGACGAATAGCCACCATGCCGGAGGGCACGTCGGACTCATCAAGCATTTGTTCTGCGAGTTCTTGAACTCGGGTGTCGAGCGTGGTCGTGATCGAGGTCCCGTCACTGGCATCGCGGCTAAACTCCACGGGCTGACTCGTCGGCTGCTCGCCGGTGGCCTCCGCGTTATCGACTGTAATGGTGAGCCCGTCGGTCCCGGCTAGCTCATCGTTATACATCCGCTGTAGTCCGGACAATCCGGTCGACTCGCCCGCGATCAACTGGCCGTCAGAGTTCTCAATTTGTTCGGCGTTCGGCTGACCAAACGTCCCCAACAGCGACCGGGCAAATGTGCTGGTCGGCCCGAGCACCATGGTGTCTTCATTCGCCACGGCACCTTGGATCTCATTGATTTCATCGAGCGGGATCTCGGTTTCGCCATCGTCGCGCAGCACGATGAACTCAACCCACGCGAGCTCACCGGCATTGAGCGTCCGGTCGACGAAGGTTTCCGCCTCGAGATCGAGTGCTTCCGCCAGGTCGGTGGCTGATTGAGTCACTGCCTCTTCGATCTCGGCGTCGGTGGGCTCGGCGTCATCGGCCGAGAGTTGATTCCGCAGATGGGTTTTGTCGATGCCGATCTTTCGCACAGGACGGTCAGTGGCCAGCGACTGACCTTCACTATCGAAAATATTCCCGCGTTCTGCAGCGTCAGTGGCCACAGCGACCTGGCCTCCGTCTGCCAGGCCCGGTACGAGTGTGTCGGAGGAAAGCTGCGGGATCCATGTTGCGTTTTCCTCGTTCCACACCATCATGGCTTGGGTGGTATACGACCACATTTCGGAGGACTCATCGGGGGCGTCTTCGCCAGATTCAGCTTCAGATTCTGTTTCGGGTGCCGCCTCGGAGCCGCCAGTTAGATCCCATGTGACGGTGTACTCCGCTGTCGCGGTGGTTGTGTCGTCGTCATCGTTCTCATCGATGCTCGCGGCGTCCAACGTGACAGTGACTGGATAGTTTTCCAGTGCAGCGGTGGCTTCGGCCAGGCGCTCTGGATCGACTGACTCATCAGTCAACGTGGCATCCTGGAGTGCTTCGAATTGGTCTGAGCCGAGTTGTTGGCCAAATTGTTCGGCGGCTTCGGTGGGATCATCCGCGCTCGGGCCGCATGCAGTCAGGCCCAACGCGCCGATGAGTACAAGTGATAATCCGACGGTTGCACGCCGTCGGCGAGACGACCGTGCCTGGTCGGAAGATTGTGGTGTGGTGAAAAGTGATGAGGCTGACATGGTGCTCAGTCTACTGCTGCACGTTGCCGTCACGCGCTTGCTTACGAGACTATGTAGGCCACTGAGCCACTAGCCTGGAACTATTCGTACAAAACCCCAGCACCGAAGTTGCCTCGTCCCCTTGGTCACAGTGTTGTGTCTTATCGGGCTCATTGGAGCCGTGGTCGTTCTGGGACCTCGAGTCTTCAATGATCTCCAAGACTGGGACGGGTCACTTCCGTGGAACCCGGAATGCACAGTCAAGACCTCGGACGATAAAATTGGTCTTAGCCGCGACGAAGCCAAACATGCCACAACTGCGGTGGCACTGTCTGCTCGCGGTTTGGAAACGCCGGAGACTTCCGAAATCGATCACGCGGTGATGCAACGCTTGGCCGATGGCCCTGCTGCGGACGCTGGTCCGAGTCTGAGTTGTCGGGCTTCCACCGCCGACGATCTTCCCCAGCAAGAGCCAACCGACACCGGGTTGACGCCACGCGCTGAGCAAGTACGTGACCAGATGACCGAAGTCTTTGGTGACCTGCCCATTGGTGGGTTCGCACCCGGCGGTGTCGATCACGGGCATCAAGAGAACTCAACGCACTATGACGGCCGTGCCATTGATATCTTCTTTCGTCCGGTATCCGAAGAAAACCGGCGTACAGGATGGCAGCTGGCACACTGGTTGATTGCGCACGCTGAGGACCTAAACGTCCAGTACGTGATCTTCGACGATCAGGTCTGGAGCGCCCGTAGCTTTGGCGGGCAGTGGCATGACTATAAGGCAGCGGATCCGGACAATGAGATCCTGCGTCACCTGGACCACGTGCACGTCGATGTCTTGGAGGGCGAGACGCCCGGCCGATCGTAACAACGTAGCCCGATAGTACTGTTGATCTCACTCCCGGCTGCTGGGACACATCCTCAGATTCCATTCGGAAGGAGCATCAGTGCCTACTGGAACATCACGCCTCAATAAGCGGTTGCTTGTCTGGTTGAAACAACCAGAGACCCTGACAGATCTGTTACAGGTGACCAAAACCGTCATCGCTGCGACGGCAGCATGGGCAATTGTGGCGTTGTGGTGGGGCTCTGAGATCGCGTTTCTGGCGCCCTGGACCGCAATGTTAACCGTTCATGCCACCGTGTATCGTTCCTTCTCCAGCGGCATCCAATCCACCTTGGCGTCCGCCATTGGACTCACACTGTCATTCGTGGTCGGTCACTTCCTCGGGGTGAGCCTCGCAACCTTTGCCCTTGCGCTGTTTGTCGGCCTCGTGGCGGCCCGGCTCAACTGGATCCGTGATGAAGGCATGGCCATTGTCACCACGGTGATCTTTGTGTTGGCCAGTGATTACCAGGACCAGGAACACCTGATGGTAGATCGGTTCGCCGAAGTGGCCATCGGGGTGGCCATGGGCATCATCGTCAACCTCCTGATCGTTCCGCCCCTCAGGAATCAACAGGCCCAACGCTATGTCAACCACGCCAGCGAGCGCATGGGTAATATTCTGGTGACCATGAGCGCGGAACTATCCGACTCGTGGAACACCGATGAGGTGCACGAGTGGCTGACAGAAATGGAATCGATGAGTGACGAGCTTGATTCGGCCTGGCAGATCGTACGTTTTGCGCGCGAAAGCGAGCGTGGCAACCCACGACGTCTCCGACCGTGGACTCGGCGGTCCCAGCAGCAGCACTATGATGAAAATGCAGACCGCAGCTACGAAGAGATACTGCAAAGCATGGATGAAGGAGTCTCGCACCTGAGTCATCTTGCGCGGACCTTGCGGGACGCTACCTATCAGCAAGGGGCCTGGGACACCGGATTTCGAAAGGAATGGGTGAAGCTTTTGCATGAGACCGGGGATGCACTCGGTGATACGGATGCGACCCTCGAGCCGTTGTTTGACCGTTTGGATGAGATTGCTCTCAAGTTTTCCCACGAAGACGACCTGCCGGCCCGTGGGTGGCCGGTGTACGGCTCACTGTTAACCAGTCTGCGCCATATCATCACCATCGCTGCAATGTCGCCAAAGATTGAGCGCGCTGCTTCGTGAACCTGCGCTAAAAAGTCGGGTGATGCCATGGTGTACGTCACACTCAACTGGTAGCGTCGGTGGTACGACCTACGCAGCAGCAAAGGAGATGAGACTCATGCATGAAACAACGAAAGCAACATTCACGGGGGCCAGCTTCGGACTTGCGTCTTCGCTAGGCGTGGTCATCGTCCGCTACTCCATGGGCCAACGCGACATGTCGGAAATTGGTTTAGCGATCCTGCTGGTCCTGTTTTTCACGCTGTTCGGTGCTGGCATCTGGTACTGGGCGCACAAGTGGAATACGAGAAGCCACCAAACCGCATCAAATTGCGACCCGGGATCTGCCCCATCAAACACCAGTTACTAAAACCTCAGTAGCGACCCAACCAGCCGAATGGGCTGCTTCCTCGAAGCCGTCTAGGCGTATTCTGCAAGGTCCCTGAGAGCTCAGTCTGTCTCGTTGACTCCTTAAATCTGGCGGGGCTACTGTTCACAGCATGCCCGTACAGACCCTGAGACCTGCACAACCTGCAGCACCTACCCACAGATCCTTTCGACCCGAACTCCAGGGGCTGCGTGCATTGGCTGTTGGATTGGTCGTGATCTATCACCTGTGGCCCGATCGCCTCAGCGGTGGTTTCGTGGGTGTTGACGTGTTCTTCGTCATCTCGGGATTCCTGATTACGGGCCATCTCTACCGCGAGCTGTCCAACACCGGCACCATTGAGTTGAAAAAATTCTGGGCGCGGCGAGCTATGCGCCTACTGCCGCTGGCCTTTACCGTGCTGGCCGTCAGCGTGGTAGCCCTGCTCTTCTTTGTGCCACAGACCGTCTGGGAAATGAACGTCCGACAAATGCTCGGTGCGTTACTGTATGTCGAAAATTGGGTTCTCGCGGCCGATTCCGTTGACTACATGGCCGAAAATAATGAACCCTCCATGGTCCAGCATTACTGGTCGTTATCCATCGAAGAACAGTTCTATATCCTGCTGCCGATCCTATTGCTCGGCGTCTACTTACTGATCAAGCGCATTCGCCGGAACCACAGCGGACCGGGCGTAGATATACACAAGGTGTTCATCGCAACGCTGGGTACGCTTCTGGTGGGATCCTTTGTTTTCTCCGTGGTCTTTACCGATCACAGCGCAGCACAGGCATATTTCATCACGCCAACGCGGTTCTGGGAGTTTGCAGCAGGCGGTCTACTCGCGATGCTGCCAGCCGCGACCCGACTGCCCCACCGCACTCAAAACCTCCTAGGCTGGGCAGGAGTCGCCTGCATCGTTGTTGCCGCCTTCGCCTTCAGCAGTGACACCCCGTTTCCAGGCTATACCGCATTACTGCCGGTAGTCGGCGCGCTGTTGTTTATGCGCTATGGGGCACAGCATGAAACCACGGGCGTGTACTGGTGGGCGTCACGTCAGCCCGCGTTACGCATCGGTGATTATCTACCTATGGCACTGGCCGTTGATCATTGTCGCAAGTTACCAATTGGACTCGTTTGGATGGCCTGCCAAGCTTGGCGTCATCGTTGTGACGATTGTGCTCTCGGCTGCTTCTCAGCGGTGGATAGAAGATCCACTCCGCCATGCCCCAAAGTTCAAGCGTCCGGGCCGAGCCTTCACCGTCATGGGCACCAGCATGGCAACGCTTACCGTGCTCACATTTGTTGTGCCGCACACCCTGATGCCGGATACCGATCAGGACGTTGCGATTTCTAAGTGCACGGGCGCCAACGCCCTGCTAAATGATTGCGACCACGTTGGCACGGAAGGTGAACCCGCGATTCCTTCAACCCAGGTGCAATCGGAGCAAGAGCAACCAACACACGCCGAATGCGTGATCCCCCGCGGGGAAACGAATGATAATCGAAGCGACTGCAGCCTCGGGGCCCCAGCAGAGACGGCTAAGAGATTGCGCGGATAGGGACCGGAAATTGGTGATTGGTTCGGGCGTGTCGCACAGGACAGGCATGGGGAGCTCGCGTTTCGATGGAAGTGCAAACC